>CBFGNP010000479.1:0-4228 GCA_965650095.1 uncultured Pedobacter sp.
AAAGCAGCATGACTGCCTTCTTTGAGCAGATCAATTAACTCATGGTCGGTAAATTTGCTATAATCAGTCATTTAAGAAATCGCTGTGATCAAATCTCGGAAATTGAAATCCAATATTAGAGAAATAAATTGAAAGTAACCGACAACAAAAACTGTATCACGCACATTCGCCGTTCTTTTATTCCACATAACTGTTGGACAACTTTATCAATTGTAAAAGCTTAACAAGGAGTTCGACTGTAATCCTTAGGCCGCCGATAAGGTTACGAAATAAATTAGCAGTTCCGTAGTCAAATGGATCTCTATACGTTTATCCCACAAATTCATCGCCCATGCCAGACAATTTCCAGAGCAAACAATTCTCCATCCGAATCTGCTTACTCGTACAACACTTTGTAGATATTCTCCCCAACATTTCAGGCATCGAACCAAACTAAACCATTGAAAATCAATTATATGCCAGAAACAAATATTCAGGCATGATTATCATTCTATTCCATACATATTTAACAACAATTTTAATTGAATTAAAAACGAATAGTATGAAAAAGATCATCTTATCAGCAGCATTTTTAGCTGTAGCGGGATTAACCACTGTTAAAGCAAGTGAAATTAAAGAACCAATTAAAGCTGTTGCATATCAGGATAGTACAACAAAGACTCCGGTTGAATTAAAAGATCTTCCTGAGCCGGTTCAAAAAACATTACAGGCTGACACCGTTAAGGATTGGACGCCAACAGCCGCGTTTCTCGTAGTAAACGCAGATAAAAGCGAGTACTATCTGATCAATGTTAAAAAAGGAGAGGAAACCGGATCTCTTAAAATTGACAAAGACGGTAAAGTGGTTCAATAATCACATCACGAATAACTGAATAAAAAGGCCGGGATCAATTCCGGCCTTTTTAATTTACTAATTCTCTTCAGGACCATATAGAACAGGTCAACCAGGCCAAGGCTCCCCCGAAAAAGTATAATGATTAAGTATATTTTTAGCCAAAATTCAAAGCCTCAAACTGGTGTTTCAACATATAAATTTGCCTTTCTGCCTATTTCTCATTTCAAAAGCCGATTTACCTTCCTACATTTAATCAATCAAATCATCCAGATTGTTAAACTAATAAAAGAAAACATGAAACGGTATAACCAGGAGGACTGGGAAATAAACATGTTATTTGACAGATTTCCCAAGGGCTGCGCTAAACAATGCTACTGTATTCATCCCGGAGAGGATTGTGGCTGTGATGACTGCCAGAAAAGACATGCCTACAAAACCTATTTTAGTCCTGTTTTTAAGAAATTTAAAGAATACAGATTGAATTAGGTGATCCTATTTTTTTTGCAGATCCTTTCGTAATATTTTCTGTAAATTAGGTGCCGGGCTTAAAAGTTAAGCGCCTAATGTCTTTACGATCAGCAATATGAAATACCTAAATTTCCGGTGGTCAGACCTGGATCCTAACTTTCACCTCCGACATAGCAGTTACTACGACCTTGCTGCCCAGGAAAGGATTCAGCTATTACATGAATATGGTATCACCTTAAACGCCATGAAGACAGAAAACGTTGGCCCTGTTCTTTTCAGGGAGCAATGTGAATTCAAAAGAGAGATTCATCTGAATTCGAAGATCTACATTCTCACTAAACTGCTGAAGATGAAAAAGGATGCTTCCTTCTGGATCATTCAGCATGAATTCCTTTCGGAGGAGGATAAACTTCATGCTTTGCTCAAAGTTGAAGGAAGCTGGATAGATACGGTTAGAAGAAAATTGGCCCGGCCGGTACCGAACATCATCTTTTCCGGACTGGAAAAATTCCCCAGAACGGAAGATTTTGAATACCTCTAAATCTGCAATGATCTTAAATCTTCCTGATGTCCGCTAATTTGATCCATCCTCCGTTCCCGTTGGCCAGAACAATCTTTATCCAGTCATCATTCTGATCCCGGATAGCTACTTTAGTTCCTTCATGAATAACGAACAGTGTTTTTTGCTTGTGGTCAGGCCCACTTTTTACGTCAGCGGCTCCGCTAAATACAATACCCTCCTGATCCGCATTCAGGTCATGTGATTGTACACCTGCCATGATCAAAAAAATTAAGGTAAGGGAAAGCAGGCCCAGGCCACCATAAAAAGCCATCTTTTTAGGCCATACCGTGGTTAAGTATAAATAAGCGATGAGCAAAATAAAGCCCCCAATAGCGCAAATCACAATAGATACCGCAAGTGTGCTCAAAGGAATGAAGCGAACAAATTCTTTCCACCATCTGCTGAGGAAGAACTCGGGGACCACTTCTATCCTGTCTGTAATTTTAAGATTGGCCAGTTGAAGGTTCAGTTGGATATCAGCATCTCCGGGGCTCAGTTTAAGTGCTTTTTCATAATTTAAAATGGCTTCTGGCAGCTCAGCCAGTTTGTAACGGGCATTGCCGAGGTTAAAATAAACCGCAGCTGATTCATAACCTTCGTCAAGGACCCGTTGGTAAGCTGCAGCAGCTTCGCCATACTGGTTTTTAGCATAAGCCTCATTTCCCCGCTTAACCAGGGCATCTGCATCAATTTCCTTTGCAAATACATACAATGGCACCGCGAAAAGCAGCAGCCAGCCAAATACAATATAGTATAAAAGCTTACGCATGTTCTTCGATGTCATTAATGATGTTTTTAGCTTTGTCAAACACTTCCTCCTTGGCAATCCCGGTAACAGGAGCATACCTCGCCATATCACAGAGATCCAATGTTTCGGTTAACTGATTGATCAAAGGTCCTTCAATGCCCCCATTCGCCAGTCGCTCAGTGATATTCTCCTTGTTCAGCTCTGCCGCTGGAATATTAAATTTATCACTCAGGTACCGGTATAAGCCCTTATAAATATCCTGATAAAAGTGCGTTTCGTCTCCCGCCAGCAATTGTTTTCTGGCATTGGCCAGATGTTTTGCGGCCATCTTACCTGCATTTCTGCCCTTAACCTTTACCTGATCCCTGTTGTTTTCCCGGTATTGTTTACGATAGGCAAAAGCACCGATAAACATCAGGGGACCTAAACAGAGTAAAATATAATAAGCTGCAGATCCGTAAAAGCCACTTCCTTTCTTGTGCAGACCAGCGGTGCCCGTTTTAATATAAGCAATATCTTTTGCCAGCATCTTGATGTCCTGCTGATTGCCAGATGAATACGCCGTAACATTTGATCCTGGCGCCCCTTTAGCCACCTTCAATTGGAAGGGGCCAGCGCTAAGGGTAACATATTTATGCGTAGCAGGATTGAAATAAGAGAATTTCAAAGGTTCAATAGTATAATTCCCCTCATGTCTTGGGATCAGCAGATAACTATACTCCCTGCTGCCACTTACACCACTGAGACTTTCGGTAATGCGGTCATTGATCTTGGGATCGTATTTCTCGATGTCTGCCGGAAAGTTTACCACTGGTGCCTTTAGCAGTTTCAGGTTACCAGAGCCTGAAATCCTAAGGGTATAATTCAAGGCTTCGTTTGCTTTAAGTTCCGGTTTATCTACCGATGCAGCAATGGAGAACTGACCAACTGCACCGTCAAAGCCTTCCGGCTTGCCGGCATCCGGCAACTGTTTTACATTGATGCTTACTGGAGCAGTTTTCACCTTGTATTTTACATCTTCGTAGGAGCCCCCGCCAAAAAACTGTTCTATCGGGTCGTTTGAAGGCACGTCTTTACGTACCACAAAGGACATGATCAAGGGGTCCAAAGTTAACTTTCCAAAGCGCTCCGGGAACAGAATGATCTCTTTAAGCACCGCAACATGATACCGCTGCCCGTTATACACCTCCTCCTTCCATTGCACATTGCCACTGTTGTTCTTGATTTCCTGACTCCAGAATCCGTTAAAATCCGGCAATTTATCTGGTGCATTGTCAACAATAGCAATATTAGCATATAGTTTATAAGTGACTGCAATCTGTTCGCCCTGGTAAACGTTGGTTTTGCTGGCGATCGCCCGCATAAACAACAATTTAGAAATGTCCTGGGAATTGCCACGGGGCACCCCGCCAGACGGCCTGCCTGCACTTGATGGCATCTGCTGCCGCGCTGAGCCGCTGCCTTTAGTCACTTTTATTCTGATGCTATTAGATCGGTATGGCTTGCCATTGATCAGCATAGTGGCTGGTCCGACGGTATATTCTCCTTCCTTTACACCGACCAGCACATAGCCTACGGATATATTCGCTGTGGTCTGCCCATTGATAGAACTGTA
>CBFGNP010000480.1:0-4218 GCA_965650095.1 uncultured Pedobacter sp.
ATGCCCTTGTCTTCGTACACGCCGGCGGAGGCGCGGTCGCTGATCGAGACCAGGCCTATCAACAGCGACGCGACGTCAGTCATCCGTCAGTACCATTCATATGATGATCGCTCTTGCGCTGCACCACACGCCCTTCAAGGTCATAATAGTTTACCGTAAGCAGCATATTTCCAGTACCCAGGTTCTTCACCTTGCTGCCTGTTAGCAGGCTTTTGGTACGTTCCTGAGGTGCCTGTTCGCCCGAAGGTGGGCCAAAGGTGTTGTCCGCAAAACCGTAGTCATCATAATAGTTTACCGTCAGTACATCGCCACCGCTCTGTGGAAAGGATTTTGAATCATAATCTGCACCGTTGCGGGTCTCCCATAGCGAGATGGAAACATCACCGCCAGCAATCTGCTGTGCCTGGTTGTCCAACAAGGTCTGAAGGGCATCCTTCGCTCCGCGCTGGGGAACCGATCCATTGTCGGCCGTAGTGCCCGCCTGTGCGTAAAGCCCCGTAGACACAATCCTGCCAAGTGCATCGTATTTGCTATATAGCCATTCCTGCGGGCTTTTACCCCGCTGGATGGCATCCTGACTCATCACCACCTGATCGAGTTTATTGTAGACCATAAACTCCCAGCCCTTTCCGGGGATCTTTTTCTCCACCAGCCTTTTGCGCCCATCGTAACGGTAACCGTAAATAAACTGGCCGAAAACATCCTGGGTTTCATCAAAACTGTTGATCGCCGCAGACAGCCTGTCTGTATGCTCGTTTACCGCAGGAGGAAGCACATAACGCAGGTTACCAAGATCATCATAAACATAATAGGTAGACAGGTTTTTGCCATTGCTCTCCCATACCCGTTTGAGTACCACACGGCCTTCAAAATCCTTGAACTCCTCTGTAATGCCCGCTTTTTCGTAAGCAAGCACCCAATTTTCGTCCCGGCTGGTGGTCTTGTAAAGTTTACCCGGAAGGTAAACATCGGCAGATGCACCATTGCCGGCACTGTTGACGGTCCAGAGCTTAACTTCATCCAGCACATTTGTGCCATACTCGATTTTTTGGGTATGCCCCCCGCTGAGCTGCCAGGCTTCGCCCGGTGCCCCTTGCTGCAATACGCGGTTAAGCGGCGAAGCCTCGAACTGTGTTTCAGCAAAGGCATAATCTGTTGCCTTTACACCTGCTGCCTGTGGTAAATGGAAAAAGTCAAACTGAGCACCGATTGCTACATCACGGAAACTTCCCATAGTCCCTGTCTGCGCCGCATAAGGCTGATATTTTTTAGCTTCACGCCCAAAGGCATCATAGGCAATGGGCTGTACGATATCCTTAAAGCCGGGACTGCCCTGCACCTGAACGGTCTGCAAAGGCCGTCCTAACCCATCAAAATACTGGATGGTCTGGTTCTCCTGGCATACATTCCGGCTCGCGCCCAGGGTCGCATCTGTGACTCCACGCTGTCTAAAGGTGCGGGTAAGGATAAAGTTCTGGTTGGTACTTGGTGTTGAGGACAGGGGTACACAGTTCAGGTAACTTATCCCTGTGGTGAAAACCCGCAGCGTACTCCCCGCAGGTACATAAAAACCATCGGTCAGGGTCACGCTTGACGGTGCGCTGATCCCACTTTCACCGTTATAAACCGATACAACCTTTTGGGCGTAAGAGCGGCTGCAGAGTAACAGCAATGCTGTCGCACAAATATATTTTAGATGTTGCTTCATGGAGGCGTTAGTTTTTGTAATGGTAGTCGGTCTGTTTTAGAATATTACCATTCTGGTCTTTAATGGTTTTTAAGCGTTGAAATGCATCGTACTCGTAGGTAGTAGTCATTCCCTTCACATCAGTCATACCTGTCATGCCAATTAAGGGTTTATAAGTGTAGGAGGTGATTTGGGCATCCTTAAGTAAGGATGAATTTCTCAGCTGATTGATGAAATCTTTAACCTGCTGATCTGTTGGATTGGAATCTGCAAAATTACTTATCGCTGCTGGTCCACCAAGTATACTTTCAACAGTACCATAATCCGCATTTTTGATTTCACCGATTGTATACTGGTTATTATAGCTGTACAAATAAACTGTGCGCGATCCAAGCTCCTGAGATGCCGCCCTCACGTGCCCCGTATTGTTGTAGCCGTAAAATCTAAACCGGGGTTCTACATCTCCTGCACCGCTTTGAGTCGTTATATATTCTGGCTGGATAATCTGCCCGTCATCATACCAATCTTTATAAGTAGTTACTGTAGTTTCTTGACTCGTATTTTTTACAACTTTTTGTTCTATTACGGGACTGATATTGTTTTTAGCAACCATTTTGGCAAATACACCAGTCAAATCACGCCCCAAACTCACCATCTCGTTAGGATACAAAAAAGAACGCTTTTCAAGGTTTCCTTTACTGTCGGCTTTTTCAGTTCTGGTTACCTGCAAGTGATATGGATTATCATAATACTGCTGAGTTGTTGTGCTGACAGGATTTTGCCCGTTTAAATCATAAACCGTTTCAATACTCGATCTGGACTGGACCCATCCTGTAATCAGATCATAAAAAGTGTATGCATAATCTGGAGAAAAACCATCTGCTGGCAGGGTATAAAAATAATTTCCGGTACCACACGGATAATCAACGGCCCTCATTTTTTTTACCCGCATGGCCCGTAGACTATTATAGCGGTTAGAGGTATTCAGATCATTGAATTCATAGCTATTTTCGAGCTCCGATACTTTTGCAAAAGATCCATCGGCATTTCTTTTATATGTCTTTCTTTTCAACAAAAGCCCCCGTTTATATTCATTGCTGTTTAACGGGGTAGACCTATCTAAAATAAGGGTACTGTTCCAATAAGCATGATCGATATTCATTGGATTTAAACCATCCTGGGCAGATGAATAGTCGTATGCGGTATATCCGTTTTTAACCCCATCCGCTGAAATATCCGCCTCGCTTACATTGGTATAACCTACCGATGAACCTTGGGTAAAAGCTAAAATGGTCTGTCCTGAACTTATGGCTTCCTTATATTTTATAAATAGGGTACGGCAAGGATAAGGATTCCCCCAGGTGGATGGATCATTATAAATCTCACTCATTTTCCAAATGTCTTCCCCATATTCGTGCACATATTTAGGATATATCAATAATTTTCCCGGGACATAAGTATATTGACTGCGGTTGGCAACCTGCCCGTTAACAAAACCGGTTATCTGTTTAATCCTTAAGCCACCAGCCATTGGATTAGTAACCGATGGACCTGAAGAGCCATAGGTCTGATAGTTTAAAGTTGCCTTAATGCTTGGCAGCGCCGGGCTGGCACAATTATTTCTGCTGCACACCAGATCGGAAACAATCCTGTAATCCCCAGCAGATAAAGTCAGAATCTGATTGATATCAAAATCAACAGCACCATTCGGCTTCGGCTGCGGATTACTTGGAAAATTATCAAAAGCATCCCAATAATAGATCTGCTGATAGGTTTGGTTAACCAGCCTTTCGATGCGGATAGACGGCAACCAACCATCAATTTTCCTTGCCGGTAAAAGATAATCCCTAAACTCCAGTTTTATGCTTGCAGTATTCTGGGTAAACGGAATGCTAAGCGTTGTGTTACGGGGTGTTACACCGGACTGGGGATCATTGGCCATCACCACACTTGTTGTGGAGATAATCGGACCGGATGGATTTCCGCCTCCTGGCACATCTGCAGCATCGTAACGATGAGCTTCATATTCAAATTCGCTATACCCTCCTGTAGGGTAGTGTATCCGTTTCAAAACACCGCACTGCATAAATGACTCTTCAGGCTCCCTGTTCGCATTTAATAAAGAATTATTAAATTCAGGTACCTGGGGCAGCAAATGGGTATTACTATTGGCACCATTATAATAGCCCCAGTGATCCTGTGCATTTGAATACATGGCCGGTAATTCGTTTGGTCTGTTATACTCAAAAACATGGCTAGACTTTCTAATATTATCGGAACCGTATTCTGCCAAGCTATCTAAAAAGAACCGTTGGTTTACAGCAGAATAGAAAAACCTCGTTTCTTTAATTTTTTGGCCAATTTTATCATTGACAACGATAGAGGTTAAATTTTTGCCGGTAATATCGCTGCGGTTGAGGGGCGCATCAAATACCATTTCCCCACCGTTCCATCTGATTTTTTTAAGAACCGATTTTCCGCTGTTTACAATTGAGGTTACACCTGGCGCCTCGGACAGCGGGACTCCATTA
>CBFGNP010000481.1:0-4198 GCA_965650095.1 uncultured Pedobacter sp.
CCTGGGCTGCACCGTTCAGCTCATCCTGGGAAAGCCCGGCAAGTTCCGCAATCTGATCTATGACCAAAGCGCCGGATTTGGCTGCAGCCAGAAGCTGGTTGGAAAATCTCGCAGTTAATGAGGCTTCCTGCTCATTCAGTTTTTTAAGGTCGGTTTTCGCCGCTTCAGTCAATTTCGCTCCTGCCAGTACAAACTCCTGATAGTAATATTCAATCAGTCTTTTGGACTCAGCATCCAGCTGAAGTTGCGTCCTTGTATTATATATAGATTCAATTCGTTTAAATAATCTGGCATTGAGATAAATTGCATCCTGATGGGCAGCCTGTTTCGGGGCAAGTTCTTCCTCTATTTTCTGCAGCTGATCGTTGGTGTTGGCGCCCGTCAGCAAATCGAACACGTGATTTACACGGGCCAGCATTCGGCCACTTCTTTCCATCTCTACCAGGGTGTTCTCAAATGTAGGTGCTTCCCTGTTATCTGCAATTCTGCTGATCTCATTTAACTGGATTTTCATGCCTTCCTCAATTGCAGGCTTAAAATCTTCATCTTTGATCTGGCTGAAGTCGGGCGCCTGATAAGGCAATGTACTTTCTTTGAGAAAAGGATTCGAGGGAGAAATACTTGTCGTGTGGTCCGATGCTGATTTTTTGCTGTTGTTGTCACAGGAAGCAAAAATTGCGAGCATGGCGACCAGGGGTAACTTTAAAGATCTTTTCATTAAGGAATAAGTTTTGTTAAGCCTAATGTACAAAATTCTGTACCGATTAGCGGCTTTAGCGATATTCCTGTTTGAAAGACTATTGAAACTCCTTTATGTCTACGATCCTGTCGCTATCGGTGAATTTTAAAAAGGTGATGCCCTTTTTATTTTTTTCCCAGCTAAAGTTATCCCTGATCCAATCTGATCTCATGGCGGCAGACTGAGGGGCCGGTCTGGGTAGTTTTTCATTAAAGGCTTGATCACTTGGATAGTGAACCTGGTAAAGCGAGGCGGGTGTAAGGAAGACCAGGGTGGCTTTATCGGGTGAGTTTAAAATGAATTCGCCTTGAATGCGTTCCCCTGCATTTTGTCTTTTTATCAGGTATACCCGGGCGTTTACATTGGTAATAAAGAAGTCATTGTTGATCAGGTATCCTGCACGTCCCAGCTGATTCAAACCGTTGGTATACTTGGTGTCCTGGGTACCAGCCGAAGGTCTGTATAAACTAACCACATCCAGTTTGCCATCTTTTAATGCGATTAAATAGAATGGGGCTGCCAGGCCAGAATTGTCAGCGATCTGAACCAGCAAGGAAGTCTTTTGCGTGTTGATGAACTGGACAAATGCGAACCTGTCCGTTACGGAAGCCGGATCGGCTTTGTTGACCAGGATGCGTACAAGCGTGTCCCTGAACTTTACATTGTATTCTTCTTTGGTTTCGCTGGTGTTCAGATCTTTTTTTATAAGGATCTTAAACGTGCTGTCGGAGCCGTCCGGAGACTCGTTAAATTTTTCATCAGCAGTTAATATCCGGGGAGTATAGATCATTGCAGTTTCCTGCATTTGTTGACAGCCGAACAGAAGAACTGACAACATGAGGGCGCATAATAAATTTTTCATATCATGTAATAGGGTCGATAGTAATTGGCAAAATTAAACTTTGTCGGGAAATATGCAATAGTCTTGCTGGTTGAGTAAGGTGTTTGTTACTATATAACAATTGTTTTACAGTCGTTACCATACGCCCCTCCTATGTTCTATAACCCATCTGTACATACCCGCGATGTTCAGTTTTCCCATGGTATCGAAGCCGCCCCATTTTTTTACTTTGTCAGAAAACTTAACATTGCGATATAACTGATCCCAACTTTGTCCCTGGCGTACCAATGCTAACACTTGATCATGCAAATCGATCATGTATTCCCGCAGGTCTTTTATATTTTGAAGCGTAGCTGGTGTATAATGCCCAACATCTATAAAATCAACATCCTGTTTTAAAGCCCAATCCAAAGTTTTAATCCAGCCGTCATAATAGAAATCTAGAAAATCATTATAAGGCATGGTCTCAGATTGACCGATATCTGTTAATTGCATTGCTTTATAACCAGGAAATGTGATCACTGACATACTGTTCGAGTGACTGGGTGCAATGTGATTCATTACTATCCGCTCGCCTCCTAATACGATTACCAATTTGTCTTCAAAAATGATATCTGGAGTAGCAACCGGTAACTTTTCTCCAGCAATAGCTTCTAAGCCGTTCTTTTGGATAATGACTTTGGCACCTGCCTGTTGAAAGACCTGAGAACCGCCCGCATGATCGTAATGTCCATGAGTTAACAGGACATATTTTACATCAACTTTAAATCGCTTTTTAATTTCCTCATTGAGCCAGATTGCTGCCTGCGTTAGCGCCGGATCTATTACAATGGCGCCTGCCTTCGTGATCAGTACCAGGCCGCTATGTAATCCCGGTAAAGTACCGTTTGTATGACGGTATAAATTACCTTTTACCTGTACCAGATTTTTTTCTAAGGTGGTGTCAGGCTTCCCATAAATATCAGGCAACATTATACGGTCCTTGTAACGGGTGGTATCTACGTATTCAGCACCAACCAGGGTATCAATTTTTTCGAGAACTAACGTGTCAGTTTTCTTGAGCGCCAGAGCCTCCATTTTTTTTGTAATCAGGGCGTCTATTTTCTTGGAAAGCAAAGCGTCCATATTCTTCTCGGTCAGGCTATCAATATTCTTGGTAGCTGAGGTGTCAATTTTCTTGGTGGCTGCGGTATCGATTTTCCTGGTAGCTGCAGTATCGACTTTTATGGTGACCACGGTATCGGTTTCTTGGGCAGATAGATTTTGGCTTGACAACAATAGGAGCGAAAGGCAGATGCCCTGGGCAATACTTCGTTTTGCGTCCATAATTTTAGAGATATTTTAGATGTCTAAAACAAACGATAAACTTAAAAGTTTCTATTACCGAATAGGTCTTTTAGATGGTCAAAATTTGAAACGTCCATTGATTATAGCGATGCTTGTTGACCTTTTCAAGCCTGACCTGGCTTTTATTCAAAATGGAGCTGCTTTTCCAGATGAACTTATATCAGATAACTGTAACATAGATAAAAATAAACCAGGCGTGGGAATTACCACGGCAGAATTGAAAGCACGTAGAGATAGTATACTTATACTCCCTGCTACCCTATAATTGATTATAGATATGAAGAAGGCTTAAAGAAGTTTGGAATGTCTTTCGTGTTTACGATGGAGTTTGCTTAAGAATATCAATAAGAGCGCACTGCGGACCATTCGTTCTATCATTCCGGTTGTGGTGTTATCAAAGCCAGTACTTGGAAATTCGGTACTCCGCAAAGCTCTGCTCACAAAAAACACACGCCATTGCTGCGCGCTGTCATGGTTTTTATATTGAGCATCGGTTGCTACGTGAATGCTACCTTTACCTTCATCCAGGATTTGCTAATGCTTCATCCTGGATAAAGCTAATCGCATTCCTAGTTCAGCTCACCTGCGAGGTCGCTTCAGGCTGCGCAACTGTTATGATATTTGGAACAAATATTCATTCCAATTGCTTGTGTCAAGACATAGCCGTCTGACGTACTTCCTCAGCCGACACCTTAGCTCCGTTCGCAGCGGTGAGCGTGTCACTTTTCAGGTACAGAATATAAAAACTATATTAGCTCATAATGAAAACACAAATTACGTTAATCTTAATCTTTTTATCTCTATGCTCGTTTGGACAGTCAAACCTAAGCGACATTACCAAACGCGCCTCGGTAATACGCACACCATATTCTACTATCCAATATGGTAACAAGGCTTATCTATTGAGCAGTAAAATACTTTTGCTAGAGGAGATTAAGCTTGTTTTAAAAGAGTTGGAGAAAACTAAGCAAACAATCGTCAATCCAAGAGGGGGAACTGCATTTGGTGATCTTGATAGTCCTCATTTTTCTTCAAACACATTAGGATTAGAAGATGTCAAACAAATAAAATTGATAGGGATTGTTAAAGGCAGTAATTATTCTCTCTTACATCTTCAAGTGACTTATAATTACAGTGATGTTCCAAATGGTATCCTAATAGCTTTAGATAAAGCCAGTCAAATAACTGGCTGGATGTTTTCTGATGGCTGTGCAAATGGAGGAAATCCAAATGGGAACATCTTAAGGGATGTTACTCTTAAAAAAAGTGCC
>CBFGNP010000482.1:0-4194 GCA_965650095.1 uncultured Pedobacter sp.
GGTTCACACAGTTGATCCAGCCATCCCTCACTTCCCCCTTCAGCTGGTATTTTGTTGGCAGGTTAAAAGAATATTCGTTTTCCAGCAGCCTTTCCTCCTGGGGAAAAGTTTCATTCTCGCTGTTGAATATGTCCTTTTGCATCCTGTCTTTGATCAACCTCGAAAGTTCAGTACCGCCTTTCAAAAGCAAAAGGTATCCTGCGCCAAGAAACAGCACATAAAAACACACAAAAACATCTGGCGGAAAATTTAACAGGAAACAGATGGCACTGGAAAAATAGACCGTTAAACCAATAGCAATCCCTAAAAGGATCGGCTTTAACTTCAGCTCTTCCGATTTTTTGCCCTTAACACCGATCAGTGAAATACCCAAAAAAAGCAGTACCACAACTTTGGTCAATAGCGGATGTCGGAACATTTCCAGCTTTGCAAAATTGAAAAACAGGCGATCTGTAATCAGTGTGCTCAATCCCCATTCCCTGAAAGCCTGATAACCATAAATATAAATGTGCATGTTTAAGATCACCAGACTGATCAGCCTGGTCATATCCAATATCTTTCGCAGCCCCTGCGTATCTTCCCCTGTATTCATCAATTATAAATGTTGCTGTAGTTTTTTCCTGCGTTTTTTCTTTTTTATCGTTGGCTGCATAAAGCCCTGGTCGGACCTAGAGAGTACCATATCGAGGTAACTTGTTTTTTGAGGTATTTCGAGATGGCTCTTTTCCGTGGCTTCTTTTGAGGAAAAATGTTTGCCTGGAGTTTTGCCTATCTGTTCTACCGGAATATCACGTTCGCCAAACGACCTTGTAAGGGCGGCTGCACTATAGGCCTTTCCAAGGTCGCTGCCATTGAATACCGATTTTGTCCCATGGTCAATAAAAGTGACCCCATAAATCCTTCCCTCGGCGTTTCTTCTAAAATCAGCAGTTACCCCAATCTCTTGTAAAGCCAATTCAAATCCTGTTCTCGTAATGGACTGATAGCCGTTAAATACCCCATCAATCTTATCCCTTAATTCTTCCCTGAAAACTTTCCGGTCTGTTCTATTTTTATTAAAGCGTTTTTCAAGATTATCCAAAGTTGGTTTGGCATAGATTGCACTGGCCTTTAACGGAATGCCAACCTTATTGCCATTATCATCCAGGATAGCATAAAGCAGGCCGCGCTTCTGGTACATCACCGAATCTTCCGCTCCCCTATCCGCGGTAATATTAAAAGCCTTTAATGCAGCATTGAACTCAGGAAAAGAGCTGTACCTGTACTGTTTCATCACCGCGGTAACGATATTACTGATGGTCTTTTTGGTTGGACCTTCCCCATAAACAGCTGGTTTTATCTTTGGTGAGCTGTCCAGCGACCTGCCCCCGGCAACCGTCAGGTCATATTGCTGCTCAATGGATTTCCTAGCCTGTTCCGAGAGTCTATAACCGATGCCGTGGATATCGATCCTGCTGCCATCTGATCTGATATTGGTTGTGGCGATGTGTACATGCGGATGGTGGGTATCCTCATGCAGGTACACCAGGAAGGGCTGTTCGCCAAAACCGATCTGCTCCATGTATGCTGAAACAATGCGCTGTAGCTTTTGGCTGTCCAATTGATCCGATGGGTGGAAATTCAATGTAATGTGCAGCGCATTGGTTTTGACCGATGGGTTCAGCATCGTGCGCTTGTTAAAACGCTCTGCCTTTTGCGCTAACTTAAGTTTATCGATATCCCCAGCAAAACCACTGGCCATAAAAAGTATGGCATCTCCGTTTTCTACCTTGTTTTCGTTATAGATCAGAATCCCCCTGATGCTTTTTCCACTGACGATTTTTGCAACCACTTATGCGCTAGTTTATCTGTGATCTCCAGTAACCGTTCGATTTTAATTTCGATCTTTTCATATAACTCTTTTGTCCGCTCGACATAAAATATTCTTGCTGCTTTGCTCTGACTGGTGTGAAAATGGTAGGTCTGCTGGTTAATGTTAATACCGATGGACCTGATTTCTTTTCTGATCATGGCCAGTTCTTCCATCGGTCCGTTCATGGAAATGTCCCTGTGAAAAATCTGTACGGGCTCCTGCATCAGGATCTTTCGGGCCAGTTGCGAAAGCCCTTTGCAGTCACTCGTCTTTTGCATTTTGTCTAACCGTTTAAGGGTCTGTTCATCTACTCTTACCCGGATATAGTGCTTGAGCTTTTCTTCCTCTTTTTTGATCTTGGGTCTTGGCATTTTATTATCGCTTTAAGGCTTACGAGTTCCGAGTAAGCCTCCAGCCGTTAGGATGGCAAGATATTTTTGTCCCACAAAAATCCATCTTGCTGCGAACCCGCGTTTGCCAAAAAGCACCTTACCCGCACGTATTTTATGATCGATTATTGTTCTTCCTGTGATTGAGATCTGAGATGAAAGAAAGGCAAACAGGCCCTGAGCGCCTGCCTGATCCGGTGACGGGGATTCACTTTGATGCGCTTGATTTTGAGGTGTGGCCTGCCGTGAAAAATATGGCCGTTAATGGTTTTGATCTTGGTGCTCTTCATCTTGAATATTTTTGAAATTCAAAGTTTGTGTGTTTGAAAACTGAAATAGCAGAGATTGGAAATTTATTTCTTTTATAGACATCTAGCTCCACACAATACTTTGACAAGACATAGCTCAAAAGCCTATCCCACTCATTTTAAACAAAATACCTAATAGTGAGTATTTGACAGCATTCCAAATGGTTGTATTTTTAACAAACTAAACCTCTAAACTAACCTCACCATGCTTACAAATCCTAAAGCCGCGAAAAGCCGCCTGCTATTTCCACACTTGCTACTTCTTATTTGTATTATTATTTCATCATGTACACCAAAGTCTTATGTGAGCAGATACTATTATAACTTTAAGGACAAGGAGCTCTATAGGGATAGCACTAAAGACACCGTGGTTAATACCCCTATAAGACACCCTGCCGGGCGGGATTTACGGATAAAAATCAGCGATTTTAATCCGTTAAGAACAGAAATCAGTGTCAATGACAGTTCAAGTAATTATTTCCTTTCAGATACAGGAAAGTTGAGCAAAATGATGGTCCCAAAGATAGGAAGTGTTCCCGTAGCCGCACCAAAAGCAGGTTCCGGTAGTGCAGCGATAGACCCAAATGGTCAAAAGGGTCCGACGGGATGTCAGAAACTAGAAGCAGCAGCAGCAACATTTAATAAAGATAAAGATGCAGTCCTTAGCGCTATGGAAAAGCTTTCAGGTATGGTTTCAAGAATCGACCAAATCAGATATAGCTATGACAACCTGCTCAGAGAAGAGGTGTTGCACCCCTCAACAGTCAAAAAAGATCTTCAGGAATCTTTTTTGATAAACTATAATGCCTATCTATCCTCAAACAACCTTCCGCAACTTGATACGGATCCAAGCAAAGTCAGTGTAGCTGACATTGAACAATCTGTAAACAACGTATATAAACAGATTTCTTCCGATAAAATCGCAATTGGAGAAAAGTCTATTGCAGCATTGGATACGAAAAAATGCTCAGAACAATATAGCCAGCTTACAAAGAATATTACCGATGCAAAAACAAAAATCGCGGATTTCAGAAAGAATTATGAAGAAAAGACATACCCTGAAATAAAAAAATTATTGGCAACCTACCATTCCCTCCAATATTATCTGCGCAACGAACCAGCATTCGTAAGCAAGGCTGTTCTCATTGAAAATGATGAACATAACATTAAAATCAATACCAAAACAACCGGGCAGAGTAATTTTGCCAATTATGACATTATCCGCGTCCAACCTTATCATGGACTAAAAATTGACGTAGCTGGGGGATTTTTCATCAGTGGGCTCAGTGATGAAAAATATGCCAGAAAAAGTAAAGATTCCATCATCACCAAGAGTTATGTATCAAATGGCAAAATCCGGGATACAACATTGAACCAATCCTTTAATGGCTTCTTTAAACAGGATCAGACACCGATTTCCCTTGGCGGCAGTATTTACTTACACATACATTCGCAAAACAGTACATTCATCAATTGGGGAGGCTCTCTTGGTTTTGGAGCATTGTTCAACGACCAGGCCAGACTGGTCTTTTCAGCCGGCCCCACACTTTTGTTGGGAAAAAAACAGAGATTTACCATCAATCCCGGTATTTCCTTTGCCCAGGTAGACCGCCTTTCAAAACCCTATTCCGAGGGCATGTGGTAT
>CBFGNP010000483.1:0-4164 GCA_965650095.1 uncultured Pedobacter sp.
CCTCCTTAATGTCCTTATTAGGGTCGTAAGAATCATAAGCCAGCAGTGCAGTAAACCTGCTTTTTAATATCTGTTGAGTGAACCATAAGTAATACCCAGAAAATTGTCTTAAGTATAAGTCTGTTGTTGGTTGAGCCGAAAAGCTCTGACTCGCGATCGGTCCTGTTATGCTTGACGAACTGGCTACACCTGGTTGTGTGCCGCCAATATATTCGGCTTTAAGTGAGGTGGTACCAAACCTGTTGTCATATTGCAATTGAAGGTTTCCCCCGTAATAATTGCGCTTTGCATACCAGTCTATATTGTCTGGACTGGTGTTTTTAGTAAACCCGGCACTGGTGCCTGTGTAATAGCTTTCCGTATCACTGCGTACGTGGCCTTTATAAAAAGATCCGCCAAAGCCAAGGTGTAGTCTTTTATTAGCCAGGCTGTCGAACTTAAAACCTAAATTCCCTACAATGTCTTTTTTTGAGTCGTAGTCCCTTGAGGTGTGTCCGCTACCGTTAATCACGGCTAGATCGGCGGTCAGAAAGTGGAAGATTTTATTGTCGGGCCTAAAAGTTACCATTGCACCTAAGTCTCGTTCCCTTGGCATTAATGTTTGAAATACCCTGGCTCTCTCAGGGAAGTCCCTGTATCCCGATGAGTAAACGATAGAATAACCAAAAGGACGGTTAAACAGACCAGCCGTAAACAACAATGCTTTTGAGTTGGGTTGATGCAGTTGTATAAAAGCATCCATCAACTGAACTCCGTTTTGCGTACCATCAATTTGAAAAACAACACTTGAGTACTTGTCTGACCGGTCAATTTTTAATCTTCCCCTTCTGATCATGAAACGCTCGCTCGAGTTTTTTGTGAAGTCGCCACCAGAAAAGGAAGAGATTCCTGCCGATTCAGCCCTTTGATATTGTGTTTGCAAATAACCTGTAATGGCAATATCGTGCGTATCATAAGATGATGGAGCGTTATTGCTTTGAGCATAGGTATGGAGCGCACAAAAAAATAAAAAAGCTGACAGTATTCGTTTCATAAAGGATAAAGTGTTTTAAGGCGACTAAATTACGCTTAATGCATCATTTTGTCTATATGGGGAATGGATTTAAAACAATTTGAATGGATAATCTGTGTTTGATCACAACGAAGTTACATTTTTATTACATCAGAATTTGCTATTTAGCCTATTTTGGCGTTATTTTTGAAAAACTTTCGTTAAAAAATAAAGATAAATGTTCCTGAGGAAATATCGCGTATTGATCATTATGGCCTTTCTCGGCATCTTTTCATCAAAGATGATCATTTCTGGCGCGCCGGTGTTTTTTAATCACATCGACAAGGACATTATGAATTCTGTTATTATGCAGATTGAAGTGGAGCATAGTGCAGATGGCGATCCTGGAAAAGTGAAAGTTAAGCTATGTGATTTTAAGGTTGATATGCATCATGATTATAGTTTTTCTGCCGTACTTAGTCATTTTGGTATAAATAATAGCTTTATTGACCACTTCAAACGGCATGTTGATCCATTTCATCCTTCCGTACCGACGCCACCTCCTAACCGGTGCTAATTTTTACAGCCTAGCTCCTCAATGGGGAGAACTGGGTAATTTTTAAAAATTAGTTACAACATTAAAACTTAGTTTTATGCAAAGTGGAAACTCAATCTTCTCAAGATTGGATGTGAAGAAATATATATTAAAAAAGAATTTAAAGCGCGACTTACCCTCAAGTATAGTGGTGTTTTTAGTGGCATTGCCATTATGTTTGGGTATCGCGCTGGCGTCAGGCGCACCGCTATTTTCCGGCATTATAACCGGTGTAATAGGGGGTATTGTAGTTGCCAGTTGCAGTGGCTCGCAATTAAGTGTTGCCGGTCCGGCGGCGGGCCTTACAGCTATTGTGTTAGGGGCCATCGGACAACTGGGCGGTTACCCAGTTTTTTTGCTTGCTGTTGTATTGGCAGGCGTAATGCAGCTTATTCTCGGCTTGTTAAAAGGGGGCACTATAGGCAATTACTTCCCTTCAAGTGTGATCGAAGGGATGCTGGCTGCTATTGGTCTAACGCTGATCCTGAAACAGTTACCGCACGCTCTGGGCGTTGATTCGGATTTTTTTGGTGATGAAAGTTTTTTTCAGCATGATAATGAGAATACTTTTTCTGCCATAGCCAATGCATTGAGTCATTTTGGACTGGCAGCAATTGTTATCAGTTCCCTTAGTATTGCTGTACTTATTTTCTGGCCGAGGTTTAAGAAATTAAGTATAATACCTGCCCCTTTAGTCGTAGTAGTTATTGGAACTTTACTGACTTTGGCCTTTCAAGGCACACCATATGCACTTGACGCGAAACAAATGGTTGAAATTCCTGTAGTAAATGGTTGGTCAGAGTTCCTGGGTTTGTTTACAACACCAGATTTCTCTGCCATATCAAATGGTAAAGTTTGGATAGTGGCGGC
Source organism: uncultured Pedobacter sp. (assembly GCA_965650095.1). Taxonomy (GTDB): domain Bacteria; phylum Bacteroidota; class Bacteroidia; order Sphingobacteriales; family Sphingobacteriaceae; genus Pedobacter. Next base: position 2,457 of record CBFGNP010000483.1, read on the forward strand.
AACAATAGCTGTTGTTGCCAGTCTGGAGACACTTTTAAGTATTGAGGCTATAGATAAGATAGACCCTATAAAAAGGGTCTCGCCGACAAATAGGGAGCTAATGGCACAGGGTACAGGTAACATTGTCAGCGGATTGGTTGGCGGACTACCTATGACATCGGTGATTGTCCGTAGTTCTGCCAATGTAAACGCAGGTGGACGGACCAAAATGTCGGCCATTTTTCACGGCTGTTGGTTACTTTTATCGCTGCTTTTTATTCCGGGGCTGATAAATATGATACCTTTGGCTTGTTTAGCTGCTATATTATTGGTAACCGGTTATAAACTTGCAAGAGTGGCATTATTTAAGCACATGTATCAAAAGGGATGGGACCAGTTTATTCCATTTGTGGTCACGATTATCGCTGTATTGCTTACTGACCTTTTAAAAGGCGTTGCAGTGGGCATGCTGCTTTCTGTCTTTTATCTGCTGCGTACGAATATGCGCAATCCATATTTCTATAAAATTCAGGAAGAAGGAAACAAAAAGAACATCAGAATTAAGCTTGCGGAAGAAGTATCTTTCCTTAATAAGGCTGCTATACAAGTAATGCTTAATCAAATACCGACGGAGACCAACGTGGTTATTGATGGTACTAATTCCCGGTATATAGATCCCGATGTCTTAGAAACTATATTCAATTATAAACATAATGCCTACACGAAGGGTATTATTGTGACACTTGAAAACATCAAAGAGCAGTATATCGTGCCGAAATTAAATAATAAAGTTATTGAAGAAATTAATAGTTAAATTTAGATTATTATGTGCGCAAAATTAGAAAAACAGACTACAGATCAGATCACGTACGAAGGTTTGCTAAAAGGAAATAAAGATTGGGTTGCGGAAATGCTTCAGGAAGATCCTTCTTTTTTTGATAAACTTTCTGCAGGTCAGGCCCCTCCTGTACTTTGGATCGGCTGTTCAGATAGCCGTGTTCCGGCCAATCAGATCACCAATACCAACCCGGGCGATATCTTTGTTCACCGGAACATTGCCAATGTGGTTACCCACACCGATATGAACCTGCTAAGTGTACTTGACTATTCCGTAAATGTACTTAAGGTGAAGCATGTTATCGTTTGCGGTCATTATGGCTGTGGGGGTGTGAATGCGGCTTTGGGCGACAGTCAGGTTGGCCTGATCGACAATTGGTTAAGAAACATAAAAGATGTCTACCGCATGCACGACCGTGAAATGTCAACCATTAAAGATCCTGCCCGCAGGTCTGACCGGCTGGTGGAACTCAACGCCATAGAAAGTGCAGCAAACGTGGTGAGTACGTCTATCATACAGAATGCATGGGCGGCCGGGCAGGAGCTCTCCGTACACGCCTGGGTGTACAGTTTGAAAACAGGTTTAATTACCGATTTAAAAGTAAGTGCCTCAAATGCCAATGAAATTTCACCGGTCTTCAAAATGAAGACAGGAAAATAACGATTCCCTTCGTTGCCGGACAGTCTTCTAATTTTTCCCTGGTGGAAAACTGGGAAAAGCGAAGCAGTCTGCGACAAAATACATTCTTTCTAAAAAAGCAGGAAGACCAGGCATCATGCTTGAGCCCCTGCTTTTTTTATGCCATCATTTTTTCGATGCAGTAATGTGTGGTGTAGCACTGTCTGTTGGGGCGGTCAACTCCCCTGGTTCGGGGCTGAGTAAGCCGAAAGA
>CBFGNP010000484.1:0-4150 GCA_965650095.1 uncultured Pedobacter sp.
TAAAGGCTGCCGAAGAAGTATTTGTTACCAATGCGATCACTGGCATCCGTTGGGTAATGGGTTATGGCCGTAAGCGTTATTTTAATGAAATGACCAAGCTACTAAGTGCCAGACTGGATTCATTTTAGTCCGTTATAGCCGAATACCCCTCAAAAATTCATCTACTTGCATGCGTTTTTTACCTTCGTATTGAAGGTCAGTGAGTTTAATAAAGCCATCCTTAGCTGCAAATTTCAAATAGGTTTTTCCGTCAGATAAAAAGGCACCTGCGGCCAAACCGGTTTCTTTCTCTTCCAGTTCTGCTTTGAAAACCTTGAGGGTTTTGTCGTTCAGCTTGGTAAAGGCAGTAGGGTAAGGACTCAAGCCCCGAATCTGATTGTAGACCGAACGTACCGGCTGGTTCCAATTGATCAGGCAATGTTCCTTAAATATTTTTGGGGCATGTTTCAGCTCAGCGCCCTCCTTGCTTTCGGGCTGTGCATGCTCGGTGTAATCACCGGTTTCAATAGCTTTAACGGTTCTTACCAGTAAGTCTGCGCCAACCTTCATCAGCCTATCGTGCAGATCTCCAGCGGTGTCATTTTCGGTAATGTTTACTTTTTCAGAAAATATAACATCACCGGTATCTATTTCGTGTTTCAGGAAAAAGGTAGTTACGCCGCTTTCTTTTTCTCCGTTAATGATGGCATGATTGATGGGCGCTGCGCCACGGTATTGAGGCAGCAAAGAGGCATGCAGGTTTATAGTTCCTTTTGCAGGCATATCCCATACGATTTCAGGCAGCATTCTAAAAGCCACAACTACGTTTAAGTCGGCCTGTAAGCGCTTCAGTTCCTCTACAAACAGCGGGTCTTTTAGTCTTAACGGCTGCAGTACTTTCAAGTCCTGCGCAACAGCATATTGTTTTACGGCGCTTTCCTGCAGCTTTTGTCCGCGGCCGGCAGGCTTATCAGCGGCGGTAACCACACCCACAACATCAAATCCAGCTCCTACCAGCGCGTTCAAAGAAGCAACAGCAAAATCGGGCGTACCCATAAAAACTATTTTCATCAGCATGTGTTTTTACAAAATAACACAAATTAAACGTAAATTTCATTCAACCTGTATGGTGGAGACGCTTGAAGAGCTAAAAGAAAGTGGCCTGGTTTATTTAACGGATAGCCAGCCAGGTATATACAGAAGGGGTGAACCCGGAAAGTTTTATTATGTAGACAAGGAAGGCAACAGGATTACGGATGGCAGGCAGCTGGACCGGATTAATGCCCTGGTATTGCCTCCTGCATGGACGGAAGTATGGATTGCGCCTAAACCCAAAGCCCACCTACAGGCTACAGGATTTGATGTTGCTGGAAGAAAGCAATACCGATATCATCACGAATGGACTTCACGTAGATCTGATAGCAAATATTTCCGGTTACTGGAATTTGGTAAAGCTTTGCCAGGAGCACGTAAAAGGATTGCCAAAGACCTGAGACGAAAAGAACTGGATGAACAAAAGGTTCTAGCGATCTGTATACAATTAATGCAAAAGACCTTAATCCGCATTGGAAATGAGACTTATAAACAATTGTATGGGAGTTATGGATTGAGCACTTTGAAGGATAAGCATGTAAAGATCAACGGGAATAAAATGATGCTCAGCTTTGTAGGTAAAAAAGGGGTGAAGCATGAAGTCATATTGAATGACAAGACCTTAGCCCGTTTGGTAAAAAAGTGCAGGGATATTCCTGGTCAGGATCTGTTTCAATTCTATGAAAATGATACCGATCACCGCCCCATTGACTCTGGAAAAATCAACAGTTACATCAAGGAAATTACCGGTAGTGATTTTACGGCTAAAGACTTCCGTACCTGGGGTGGTACCCTGGAGGCACTAAGGCAGCTGGCGATATGCGACTGTAACGTCACAGAAAAAAAATCTAAAAAGAAGATCATTGTTGAAGTCCTTGATTGTGTAGCAGATAAGCTGGGTAATACCAGGGCGGTTTGTAAAAGTTCCTATGTTTACCCTTTGTTGCTTCAGGCTTTTGAAAATGATCAGATGGGCAGGTACCTGAAAAGGATAAGCAAAGACCAGCCAAACACAGTCAAGGCCCTAGAAAATGATGAAAAAGTACTCATGCAATTTTTAAAGGCTGCGCAGAAACTTAGCAATTGACTTTAAACAAGAAACCCTGAATCAGGATTCAGGGTTTCTTGTTTAAACTTTCGGCGCTTTTTTAACCGGATGCACCGGCTGCTCGCTTTCTTCCCGCCTTTTAGCTGGGTTTTTGAAATGTGCCTCTTCTCGGTTATAATCTTTATCCTCTGGTTTTTTTACCGCTTTATCGCCAGCAGGGACCTTACCTTTTGGAATTTCTTCCTCGTAATTGCTGGCCGGGCTATCATTTTTCTTTTTAGGCTCCCTATTCATAATGCTTATATCCTTTCCGTTTATGGATACAACAAGTACTTCTTGCGCATTGTTTTATATTTACTGAGTCCTGGTTCCCAGCTGGCCCTGATTTCTTTTTCAGATTTTCCGGCCATGATCTGTTCCCTGAAATCCCCCACTCCAATGAGTTTCTCGATAGGCATCATTTGCTTGCTTAGTTTAGAATTGAAGAAATCGGCTTTGTTTGGGGAGGCCTTGTAAAGTTCAATCATCCAGGACAGGTTGATCTGTTTCGTTTTTCTGAAAATACTGGTATCGTAGTTTCTAAGGTCCAGACCATAACAAACCTGGTTCATAAATATCGGGGTTTCAGCCATACCCTTAATGCTTTTTGGCGTAAAGGAGAAGCTGTATTTTCCTTTTAACGCCGGCCCGCCTATAATGGTGAAAGGGAATTGTGTGCCACGTCCATGGTTAAGGTACACGCCCTCAAATAAACAGGTTGAAGGGTAAAGCAGAATGGATTGTGCCGTATTTAAGTTCGGCGAAGGTTTTACAGGCAGCTCATAGGGCGTATCGTGAGTGTAATTGGCCACTTTAATGATCTTTATCCTGCATTTTAACTTATTGTCGAGCCAGCCTTCGCCGTTCAGCATCTGTGCGTATTCTGCTACCGTTAGCCCGTGAACTGCCGGAATTGGCTTCAGACCCACACCTGATTTATATTTGGGATCTAATATTGGCCCGTCTATATAAAACCCGTTGGGATTTGGTCGGTCCAGAATTAAGAGTTCTTTATCGTGTGCTGCGCAAGCTTCCATTACATGCTGTAAGGTGTTAATATAGGTGTAAAAACGGACGCCAACATCCTGGATATCAAATACCATAATGTCTACATCAGCAAGATCCTCCTGTGTAGGGGTAGAATGCGTACCATATAATGAAATGGCCTTAATGCCTGTTTTGGCATCCACATCATCAGCTACATGTGTGCCAGCACTGGCGTTTCCACGAAATCCATGCTCAGGGCCGAATATTTTAACGATGTTCACTCCGAGTTTCAACAAGCTGTCTACAGCAGTCTCCTTACCAATTATAGAAGTAGGATTTACAACCATGCCTACACGCTTGCCTTTTAAATAAGGGACATAGAGCTCTGTTTGCTCTGCGCCAGTAAGTAATTTTTCTTTTTTTGGCTTATCAATATCTTCCGCTTTTACTTTGTAAGGGTTCGGAACAGCCGGATTAAAAGCGACGGTTGTCGACGGCCCGCAAGCCAGAAGTGTTATAGAAACCAAAACTGTGTTTAGTAAATAGGTTAGGGAATGTGTCATTGAATAACCTTTTTTATTTTAAATACCTTAAATCAAAATCAAATGAGCATTTTTGCTAAGTTACAATTTATTACACAAGGTTGAATACAGAATATTTCATAGCAGGACGGATTGCCATAAAATCAGCGCGTACTTTTTCTAAGCTCATTGTTAGGATAGCGATAGCGGGAGTGATGCTGAGCCTGGCCGTTATGATGCTTTCTGTAGCCATTATAAAGGGCTTTAAAACAGAGATACAGGAGAAAGTAAGGGGCTATATTGGCGACGTAAGGGTATTCAAATACAGTCTGAACAATTCCTTTGAACTTACGCCTTTTGTTCCTGCGAAAGAAACCTTGGCGCAGCTTAAAAATAACCCGGATATTGAGTTCTATCAGCCCTATGCTACAAAGCCGGCCATCATCTCGGCCAATGATGAGGTAGAGGGAATCAACTTTAAGGG
>CBFGNP010000485.1:0-4149 GCA_965650095.1 uncultured Pedobacter sp.
CAGCTTGGTATAGTTATTGGGGGCCGTACGAGGTAAAAATTGGTAAATAAAATTACTTGGGGCGGTGCCGGCGGCATCGCCTTCCAGATATTGTATCTCAAAAATTGATTCCTTGGTGTTTTTGTTGGCAGGTAAGAAAGCATCCGCATAATTGGTCTGCAAACCATACCCCATACCTGCAAGCGTACCCAATACAATTTCAGCCTCCCCATATTTTTTCTGAGTCATAAGCACCTCACCATACAACATTGTAGCAGAGCCTTTAGTAGCCTGACCACTTTCCTTTGCTGGTAATTTTGTAGGTGCTGCAAGCATGGTTATCGCATCTTTAACATCGGCCGTAATTTGTGCATAAACTTCATCTGCCGTAGACCTGGATATAAAAGCATCGTCAGCCTTTTTCACTTCTTTTAGGTACAAGGGCACACCACCAAATAAACGGACCAGTTTGAAATAGTAAAATGCGCGTAAAAATTTCGCCTGGCCCTCAATGTCATTCCGTGCTGCGACGGCAATATCGGCATCTTTCAGACGCTCTATTACTACATTGGCTTTTGCAATACCAGAATAACAGGCGAAATAAATGGTATTGGTATTGGCATTTGTTGGGCCATCCATAAAGTCATCTATATTTTCTTTAAACAGATAAGCAGTTCCTCTGTTGCTTGGGTAAGGTTGGTAATGCGTATTGTCTGAACGCATTTCAGCCGCATAAAAATCCTGGTTCGCTAAATCCCTGAGTGGCACATAGGCGGCAATAACCCCTTGCCTGAACTGAGCTTCTGTTTTAAAAAACGTTTCAACGGAATAGGAATCTTTTGGCGTTAACTCAATAAAGCTTTTTTTGCAGGATATTGCTGTAAAAGAAAGCATGGCTATATATATGAATATCTTTTTCATTGGAATATAAATTTGTTTTTCAATGGTAATGAAGCTATCATAAGCCTATTCATTGCTGTTTGTAAGCGGTATGCTTTTAATGGTTTCATCTTTTCTATATTTCGGGTTACCCTATTTAAATGTTGTAGAAATACCAATAGAGAAAGTTCTTGGCACGGGATAGGCGTTTTCGTCCACGCCTATACCCTGAGTAGCGTCCGTTCCGTTGAGGCTTATTTCCGGGTTAAACCCAGTGTAACCGGTAATAACGAAAGCCTGCTGCACCGAGGCATACACCCTTAACGATTTCAGGAGCAGCTTATCTTTCAATGGAATGGTGTAACCAAGGGAAATGTTTTTAGCGGATAAGTACGAGCCATTCTCTATCCACTGGCTGTTTACCTGGCGGCCAATCGCAGTTGTTCCGCCTCTTGTTGAAGGATAAATTCCCGAACCCGGATTCTGTTCCGATCTCCATCTGTCCTTTATTGCCGCTAACGGGAGTCGAGAGCCATCCATATTGGTTAGATAGGCCCATTTTGCTGGCGAAAGAATATCTCCGCCAACCGCACCTGACATGGTGATGTTCAGGTCGAAATTCTTATAGCGGAAGCTGTTGCCGATGCCAAAACTGAAATCCGGTGTAGGGTCGCCTATGAAAGTACGGTCGTATTCATCGCTGATTATACCATCAGGAACACCGTTGGGACCCGATACATCTTTCACTTTAATCGTACCTATATTTGAAGCAGACCCGTATTTGGGCGAACTAGCCAGATCAGCAGCATCCTTATATAACCCCTGAAAAACGAAGCCATAAAACTCACCTAAACGGTGCCCTACCTGATTACGGTAATAATCTGAAGTTACAGTATTATTCCGGCGGATAAAACCCGGAGCTACCAGCGAATTGATGATGTTCCGCTCAAAAGCTACATTAAAGCTGGAATTCCATTTCAGGCCGCCGGTAAGGTTAACCGTATTAACCGAAATCTCATGCCCCCAAAATTCAAATTCGCCAACATTGAATTTGATGGTCTGGAAACCAGAGCCTCTTGGGATCGGCCTGTCCTGGATCATACCATCTGTTATTTTATGATAGTAGTCGTAGTTAACCGATATCCTGTTCTTTAGCACTGCAAATTCTAACCCAATGTCAAATTGCTTGTTCCTTTCCCATGCGAGTTCCGAATTTCCAAGTCCCCCAATTGTATTTCCAGATACCAGGACACCGTTCAGGATATAGTTATACTCCCCTATTGTAGATAGGGCCTGAGAATTGCCCAGATTGTTATTTCCTGTTATCCCGTAGCTTGAACGTAGTTTAAGAAAATCTACAAATTTAAATTTCTGCATAAAAGCCTCATCACTCAGGATCCAGCCAGCTGATACAGATGGAAAGTAGCCATATTTTCTGTTATTCCCGAATCTTGAAGAACCATCGCTCCTTATCGCTCCCTGAAGCAGGTATTTGCCTTTGTAGCTGTAGTTTAAACGGCCAATGGTAGACAGTAAAGAATACGCAGTAGTGTTACTGGTACCCGCACTGATCACAGTTGCAGCACTCAGGAAAGGTACATCATCACTTGGATAACCTGTACCAGAAACGGAATTGCTGGTCTGTTGAAACTTTTGTGCGGAATAACCCACAAGGGCTTCGATATTGTGATTCTGACCAAAGGTTTTTGCATAATGCAGGTTCGCCTCAGCAGTCCATGAAAAGTTATCCACAGAACTGCTCAACCCGGTTGCAATAGAATTGGTGGTAATAAACGCCGGGCTGAACTGATCGCGGGATTCTGCACCTTTATCGGCAGCAATATTAGTTTTCAGACTCAGACCATCCAGAAATTCATAATTCAAATACGCATTGCCAAGTATACGGGTGGTTTTATAATCGTCCTTAGCCATAGTAAACTGTGCATAAGGATTGATATAAGCTACCATACTCGGAGAGGTGACCAACTTAGGCATGCTGCCATCCGGATTGACGGCGGGAAACAGCGGACTTGCTTCCAAAACTTTCTCAAAAAAACCGTTTACCCCATCCGTAGCCAGCCTGTTGTTGTGATCCAGGCGATAGCTTGGTGCCAGGTTAAAGCCGAGTTTTAGCTTGTTGCTACTCAACGTAAGGTCCTGATTAAGCCTTAAGGTAAATAGTTTGGTTCCGGTATTAATGATCACACCTTCTTGCTCCTGATATCCGGCAATAATTGTCGAAGAGGACTTGTTGGTTGCCGATTGTATAGTCAGGTCATAACTTTGTATGGGGGCCGACTGTGTAAGCACATCAAACCAGTTGGTACCCTCACCGTATTGCTCTGGGTTACCATAAGCTTCCAGTTGGGTGGCCGGCACTACATAGCTTGGCTGAAAAATTTTCTGATCCTCATATCTTTCTTTCATGAACGTAGCAAATTCCCTGGCATTCATCATATCCGGAACAAAGCTCTGCGGAATTTTCTGGATGCCGTAATTGCTGCTGAACTCGATTTTAGCATCGCCAGGCTTAGCATGTTTGGTGGTGATCAATATTACGCCATTGGCTGCCCTGGAACCATATAAAGCTGTAGAGGAAGCATCCTTTAGTATGGTAAAACTTTCGATCTCAGATGGATTAATGTTATTGATACTACCTGTAATAGGTAAACCATCTACAACAAACAAGGGCTGGTTGGAAAGCGAAAGAGACGCTGCACCACGGATACGGAACTCCATTCCGCGACCGGGCTGTCCGCTGCTCTGTGCAACCTGGACCCCTGCTACCTGCCCCTGCAGCTGCTGGGCAAATTGACCCACCGGCATGTCCTGTAAACCAGCTGCATTTATTTGTGCAATAGAACCGGTGACCTCCCGGGCTTTTTGCTTGCCATAACTTACTACGACCTCCTTCAACTGTGTATTTGATGTGAGCGTAAAGTTGACCACCGTTTCCTGCCCGGCAGTAACGCTGATGCCAGCTTTATCCGATTTCGTATAACCTATATAAGTAGCAGAAAGTGTGTAAGTTCCTTCGGCAACCCTCAGGCTAAAATTACCTTCCGGATCAGCGGTGGTCCCGATCTTGGTTCCCTGCAACAAAACCGATGCTCCCGGCAAAACCCCTGATCTATCGGTTATCTTTCCTTTTATAATACCCGTCTTTTCCTGTGAAAAGGCAAAATTGGCAAAGAAAAGCAGCGTTAGTATTAAACTGCATGGCTTGTAACTGCGCCACATTTTGTAAAAGTGTTTTCTCATAATTTTATACTTGGTTGCCCTAATTTATCT
>CBFGNP010000486.1:0-4148 GCA_965650095.1 uncultured Pedobacter sp.
ACAGCGATACCAAATTTACTTTAGAGTATACCACTCAACATGTACAGGCACAAAGCCTGGGTACGTATGGCTTTTCACCTAAAGGTTTCGCGGATACAGATCCAAGCCTTTTCATTGGTGATCCCTCACTTAATCCTGTTAAATTGTATGACCACAACGTAACGCTGTACTTTACACACCGTCTGAACGATACCTGGAAAGTAAATGCTCAGGCCGCTTACCTGAACTACGGTATGCAGGGAGGTACACCATGGCCGTCCACAATTGCTCCAAATGGGGACATGAAAAGGTATGTGAACATCAGTGAAGAGCTGGCACTCAATAAAAATGCACAATTAAGCATTATGGGCGACCTGAAGACTGGCCCTGTAATACATAGACTAATGGGCGGGGTAGATATGGGCTTACTAAAAACCTGGGGAGATTTTTCCAGTGTAACTGAGCCGGATTTACAGCTGGCTGATAACAAGCCTTTCAATATTTATAATCCGATTTATGGGATTCCTGCGGCTAATATCCCGGTATTCGATTACAAAACCACAAGCCTTAGGGTGCGTTCAGGATCCAATAATTACGCTACTGAGCAAGCATACACTGGTGTATACATACAGGACGAGCTCCGGCTGCTGGAAGAAAAATTACGGGTAACGCTTGCGGGAAGGTTTACACATGTCGCTACTGTTGGTAAAACCAACGCGACTCAGGTCTCTGACAATGTATTCAGTCCAAGGTTCGGTCTGAGTTACTCTATTCTAGATGATTTCTCCGCATACACTTTGTATGACCAGAGCTTCGTGCCTGTAGCCGGACAGGATTTTTTCGGTGATCCTTTCAAACCGATCAGAGGTAACAATATCGAACTGGGACTGAAAAAGGACTGGTTCGACGGAAAATGGAATGCGACTTTCGCAACTTACCGCATCAGGAAACAAAATGTCTTGACTGCAGATCTTGATCCTGAACATATCGCCGCCAATCCTAACGCAAAAATACAAGTTGGCGAACAAGAGTTCAAAGGCGTTGAACTGGATATTAATGGTGAAATCGTTAAGAACCTCAACGTGATCCTGAATTACGCCTATACCGATGCAAAAGTAACAAGGGATAATAATCCTGCCCTGGTAGGTAACCGCGCAGCCAACTCCGTCAAACACATCACCAATGGCTGGTTATCATACCGCTTCAAAAAAGAAGGTTCTATCTTCGATGGTTTTGGGCTGAGTGGGGGTTATCAGATGCAACTCGATCGTATCTCAGGCTCGAACACTAAAGTTTCTAACCTGCCTGACTACATTCGCTTCGATGCGGGCGCATCTTACGAAAAAGGGAAATTTGCGATCACAGCAGTGGTCAATAACCTGCTTGACCGCAGACTGCTGACCCAAGGTTCGTATACTGACCTGGGTAGCAAAGCTACTGCCACTTCTGTTTCTTACTATACCTATATCTACGAAGTGCCAAGAAACGCAAGAGTTTCCCTGACCTACAGATTTAAATAGATATATATAATTAACGCGTAGTCTATCATCAAACGATTAACTCAATGATACCGGAAAATAAAAATACATCAGCGAAAAAGAAGCGTAAAGATGCTCTCTTTACCCGGATTTACAAATGGCTTCACCTTTGGCTTGGCCTGGCTTCCGGTATCGTTGTGCTAATCGTTTGCATCACGGGCTGCATCTGGGTGTTCAATGATGAGATCACTGCTTTAGTCGAACCGGAAACCAAGGTCGAATGGCAAGACAAACCGGTAATTACCCCAGGTAAATTATCGGCCATTGTAGCGCGTGATCATCCCGATCAGGTCCCTGCCTATGCCAGTTATCAGAAGGGACGCACCATTGACCTGAACCTGAAAGATAAAGTTGAAAAAAAGGGAAAGAGTGAAAAAGGCGGAAGAAGGGGTGGGGGTATCACACTTAAAATCAACCCCTATACCGGCAAAGTCATCAGTAAAGCGGTGCACAAAAGAGGGGAAACCGATTTCTTCAGGTTTATTTTAAACGGGCACAGGTTTTTATGGATGGCGCCGGCGATTGGAAGGCCAATCGTGAATTATGGGACCTTAATTTTTGTGGTATTGCTGATCACGGGGCTGATCTGGTGGTATCCTAAAAAATGGAACAATTCAACCCGCGACAAGAGCTTTAAGATCAAATGGGGTGCCTCTTTTAAACGGGTAAACCTGGATCTGCACAATGTTCTTGGCTTTTATTCCCTTTTATTTTTACTGGCAATTGCCCTTACGGGAATGGTATACGGGATTAAATGGTACAGCGAAGGGATGTATTGGGTAACCTCCGGCGGAGAGCCGCTGGCTGAATTTAAGCGCTCAGAATCTGATTCCCTGCAGGCCAATAAGTATTACAAGCCTGAGCGTGCTATGGATCTGGCCTGGAACAAGGTAATCGCCAAACACCCAAAGTCTGAAGGATTCTTCTATAGTTTTCCTGATACATCAACAGCTAAAGCTGCCATTAGTATTACCGTCTATCCAAATTCAGGGCAGTTTTACAATAGTCGCGGTTACACTTTTGATCAGCATACCCTGGAAGAACTTAAGAGAGAAGACGTATACAGCAGGAATTATGAAACAGCAGGGTTTGCCACTAAATTGCGCAAAATGAATTATGACATTCACGTTGGAAGCATCCTGGGCTTCCCTGGAAAGGTGATGGCTTTCCTGGCTTCATTGATCGGCGCAAGCTTACCCATTACAGGTTTCCTGATCTGGTATGGACGAAAATTTAAAAAGAAAAAACCTGCTAAAAAAGTAAGTAAGCCTTCTCAGCAAAAGGAAGAACAAAAGCTCGTTTTACTGCAGGAAGAAATAGTAATAGAATAAAAAATGTATGATGCAATTTACATTTGTTAGTTGCATCATTATTTACAGTTCTTTAGATCGGCGGCAACCTGTCCGGGGGTATACATTCCCTGCTTATTGCCAAAAGAATTGCCAATGTAAACCATTACCTGTGCAATATCTATATCATATAGTTCAGGAAATGCTGGCATTGTGCCTTCATATTGTTGTCCGGTTACCGTGATGGTATCCTTTATTCCTTGTTGAATAAAACAGGCCAGTTTTTGCCTGTTTTCTTTTAAAAAGGCCGTATCAGTCAATGGGGGTGTTAATTTACCCAGGCCTTCACCCTTGGCGCCATGGCAGTTCTGGCAATGTTTAATGTACAGGTCGCGGCCATTTACATAGTAAACATCCTGTTTGATCTCGCCTGCATCCTGGCAGGAGAGAACGATGGAACTGAGGGTGAGAAACAACAATGAACCGGTCAGCAACCTGCGCATACTTATTTTTTATCTTCTGTCAACAAAACCGGAATATCCTTCATCAACTGGGCTACCTGCTTCGTATCTGTACCATCATAGGCACCACGAATACGCTTTTGTTTATCTATCAACATCAGCCAACCCTGGTGTATATAACCTTCCTTGGCAGTACTATCTTCAATTACCGCCACGAGATAGTCTTTTTCTGCAATCTTATAAATGCTGTCTTTCGTGCCATAAGCAAACTGCCATTTGCCATTGTCTACCCCCAGTTTTTGTGCATATTTTTTAAGCACAGATGGTTTATCGTATTTAAAGTCGATGGTATGAGAAAGGTACATCACATCTGGATTGTCTTTGTATTTTTCGAAGATTTCTTTCATGTTGCGGTGCATGGTGGGGCAGATCGTAGTACAGGAAGTAAAAAAGAAATCAGCTATATAAATCTTGTCCCTGAACTTATCCTGGGTGATGACAACACTGTCCTGGTTTAAGAAGCTGAAGGGGGGGATAGTTTTATAGACAGTATCAACCGAAGTGGAGCCGTCCGGGTTCTTAACGGTTTCTGCCGCTCTCGGGCCCAATATAGGTAGTTTTTTTTTGCCCTGACAGGAAGAAATAAAGAGTACAGTAGCAATTAACAAAGATAAAGTGAGTATTCGCTTCATAATATTGTTTCGGTTTCAAAAATACAAAGTTATTATTTCAGGTATATTTAGTGCCAAGCTTATGTAATAATTTAAAGGTGATCACCAATATTGATGTATTTATCAGCTGCAGTGTCCCCGTCAGATGAAAAAGGACGACTTGGCCTTTTATAAAGTGCATTAGCTGTCGTTAAAAAGTTTCTGACAGGT
>CBFGNP010000487.1:0-4148 GCA_965650095.1 uncultured Pedobacter sp.
GCCTCAGCGTTCTTCGCTCCTTCAGCGAAGTAATGCAGCTCTTGAAGAGAACGGTTAATTTTTTAATCTAAAGCGCCTGTTCCCATTTCTTTCTTCACTCCCACCTCTGCCTGATGTGCAACCTTTCCATCAAATTCAACTTTAATAACACTGGCAATCGCATCAGGCGCATTTGCCGGCAATCTGACGATCAGCTCATCACCTTTATGATCTGTACTCAATTTGGCTTTTGTAGCCAATAAAGTGGCAGATAACACCTTATTTTTCACGCCCGGAACGACCAATTGCCCATCAGCTGGCCAGTTGAATACGGAGAAATAAAGGGTAGTGCCCTTTTCGGTTTCCTTTCGGGTGCAACGGCCCCAGCTCAAGGGGGCTAGCGGACTCGATTTGGTACCATAAATTGATTCGCTGTTTACTTTCATCCAGTCACCAATCGCCTTTAACCGTTCCACACTTTCCTGTGGAAAAGTTCCGTCGGGTTTAGGCCCAATATTCAATAGATAGTTCCCTCCTTTTGAAGCAATATCAACCAGGTTACGGATCAATGTTTCTGTAGATTTCCATTTGTGGTCTGAAGTCCTGAAGCCCCAGGTGCCATTCATAGTCATACAAGTTTCCCAATCCATCCCATCCAGTTCAGCTTGCGTTGGTATCTTTTGCTCAGGTGTTTTGGTATCACCCGGGAAGTTAGGCCGTTTTAAACGATCGTTGGTAATGATGTGTGGCTGTGATCTTATCGCTGCCTGCAGCTTCAATGCCGCTTCATCGGTCATATTGGTTGGCGTATCCCACCAAAGCACTGCGATATCGCCATAATTGGTCATCAATTCCTTAACCTGTGGCACAGATACTTCATCAATGTACTGATCAAAAGACCGGGTCATTTGTGCCGGATCCCAATGTCCCTTATTGGCGGCTGTATAGGCATCTATCTTAGCAGAATCAGGATTTAGCCAACCTTCTCTCATCACTTTTCTTGCTGCAGATCCTCCCGGATTGTTCCAATCCTGGGCCTGAGAATAATAAAAACCCAGTTTAATGCCGTACTTTTTACAGGCAGCGGCCAAAGGTTTCAGCAAATCTTTGCCATAAGCGGTCGCATCAGTTACATCCCATTTGCTGGCTTTGGAATTAAATAAGGCAAAACCATCGTGGTGTTTAGCCGTTATGATTAGGTATTTCATTCCTGCATCTTTCGCCATCCGCACCCAGGCATCGGGATCATATTTTACGGGATTAAAACTTTTTGCCATCTCCTGGTACTCTGCAACAGGTATTTTAGATCGGTTCATGATCCATTCTGCACCACCCCGAAGTTGTTCGTGGCCTTTGTATACGCCAGCGAACTGGGCATAAATGCCCCAATGAATAAACATTCCGAATTTGGCTTCACGCCACCAGGCCATTCTTTCATCCTTGGTTAATGCCTTCTGACTGTAGACAGACTGCGCCAGCAGTAAAAAGGGCATTGCTGCTAAAAGTATTTTTCGTTTATACATCATATGATTCTATACTTGGTTTATTAAGCACTAATTTAGATAAAAGGAAGCTTTCAATATTCAGTGGAATTGGCTCATCTGTAAGCAATAATAACTACCTTTTTAATGCTTTGTACCTCAACAGGGCTTCCAGGTAATAATAATCGGCATAAGATAGCGGTACGTTTACTTCACTGTTAGAGGGCTTTGAGCCTGTACTGCTGATCAGGATAAAACCTTTATTCTCGCCCGCTGCAGAAGTATATTTAGTACTCAGGCTGTTCAACATCTTGTCTGCTTTTTGCAAGTATAAATGTTTATGAGTACTGTACCCGCTCAATTCGTATAAACCAGAAGCAATTACTGCCGCAGCAGAAGCATCACGCGGTTCATTAGGTATTTCAGGTGCATTAAAATCCCAGTAGGGAACCAGATCTTTTGGCATGTTTGGGTGGTTAAGCACAAATTTCGCTACACCCTCTGCCTGCTTTAAATAGGCAGGATCTTTGGTAAAGCGATAGCACATGGTATATCCATACAGTGCCCATGCCTGACCCCTGGCCCATGCAGATTCATGGCTATATCCCTGATGGGTATTCTTTTTTAGCACGGCACCTGTATTTGGGTCATAGTCAACCACATGGTAAGAACTATAATCCGGACGGAAATGATTTTTTATAGTGGTATTGGCATGGCTTACCGCAATGTTATAAAAAGAAGAATCGCCGGTTAATACGGTAGCTTCAAAAAGCAGTTCCAGGTTCATCATATTATCGATGATCACCGGGTTTATCCACTTGTCGGTACTATGGTCCCAGGAGCGGATCACTCCTGTTTTGGGATTGAAACGGGTTGCCAGGGTTTTGGCCGACTGGATAATAACCTCTGCATAATGCTTATCTTTAGTCAGACGATAACCTGTGCCCACACTGCAATAAATTTTGAAACCCATGTCATGAGTCTTACCATTCAGCTGCTCTTGTTCCATGGCTGCGGTAAATGCTTTTGCCTGGTCCATCCAAGCCTGTTTACCCGTATACTCATATAAGAACCAAAGTTCGCCTGGAAAAAAACCGCTGGTCCAGTCGCGCGAAGCCACCAGTTTCAAATCACCATTCTCCAGCGTTCTTGGAGAGACCAGATCAGTTTTTATCGCCCTGGCTTTCGTTGCCTCAATCTCCTTTAGCATAACCAGCGTCTGGTTATCAGCTTGTTTAAATGCTTTTTTCACATCAACCTTTTGTCCGAATGATGCGCTTCCTGCCAGCATGAGCAGGCCTATCGTCAATGAGTATGATCTCATGTTTTTATTTTTATAAGTGTTCATATTTTATTTCAGGGGTATCAGTTGCACTTCAAGCAGTTTCATCAGCTCTGTGTCATTAATATCAATTGGTTTGATGATAAGCTGATGCGTACCGGCGTCCAATGTGGCAATGCCAATCTCCTGGCTGACCACAGCACCTTTGCTGGATGGAATGACCTCCTTTTTTTTAGAGAAATTGCCGATATTGACTTCATAAGATGAACCTCCTTCGTCTGCAATATATTTTGCCACAATTTTATAGTTAGCAGGTTTTAGCACTTTCAGATCCCATGACAGGTAGCTGTCTTTCGACTTCCAACCCGTAACATAGTAACGGTTGGTTTTTCCGTCGCCAAAACCCAGCTTTTTTCCATGCTGGCGGGCATCAAATACCAGGAGTCTGTTTTCAGTAACATCCGGATCCAGCACCCTGGCGGTATCGGTTTCGATCTTACCATTTATTTCGAGCACGATCACTACGTCCGGACTGCCCGAGGTATTTACCGGGACATTCAGCGTTATATTTGAAGCATCCAGACGTTTAACGGCCATTTTCCTTTTACTTTTATCTGCCAGGAGGTAGGCCGCTTTGATATCGCTTTTGAGGCCGCCGACAAGCAGGTTCCCGTCCTTCGGCCAGTTAAATACATGCAGATAAATCCGCTGCCCTTTTTGTGTGCTTACACCCCAGGCGGGAATGGGTAAGCTACCACGTTCCGTTCCATATATGGCTACACCATTAGCACTTAACCAAGCACCAATGCTATCCAGGATATTTCTGTCTTTCTGATCAAAGGTACCATCGCCTTTTGGCCCTATGTTCATGAGTAGATTGCCTCCACGCGATGCAGAATTGGCTAAAAGCCGGATAAAGAATTTAGCAGATTTATGGCTGTTGTCGTGCTTGGAATAACCATAGGATTCATTGGTGGTGGGTATGGCTTCAGAATCGCCTTCAACGGTTAAGAGTTCTGTAGGCCGGTCGCCTGTATTGATATAATCTCCAAAATTAGCCCCCGCACTTCTAACCAGGCGGCCGTTCACCACAATGTCCGGGTCTGTTTCCCTGATGGCTTTAAGTATTCTTATGTTTTCAGACAAGGGCAGTTTATGAGGTGTATCAAACCAAAGGATATCAGGATGATAGTTATTGATCAGTTCTTTTATCTGTGGAATTGCTTTTTCATCTACATATTTAACCGCTTTCGGCAACCATTCGGGATGATGATCAAACCAGTTAGCCCCGCCCAGTAATTTATCTCCTCCCGGGTTCTGATATTCCCAGTCGTTTCCTGGCGCATCCGGGTGTTCCCAGTCGAAAGCATGCGAATAATAGAACCCGAATTTCATTCCGTGTTTTT
>CBFGNP010000488.1:0-4144 GCA_965650095.1 uncultured Pedobacter sp.
TGACTTCTTTAAGCCAGGTTTGTACTGCAGCCTGCTCTGTTCGTGTTTCAAAAACTGCTTTTCCAATGAGGGTAAGGTGGGTTTAGTATATAGAGAGCTGGATTTGATGGGTATCCCGATCTTGTTGCCGTTTTCATCAAGGAGGCTGTAAATCAAACCTTTTTTCTGAAACATCGAAGTGTCTTCTGCTCCCCGATCGGCAGTGACATTGAATTGCCCGAGTACTGCGTTTAGCTCTGCCAATGAGGTAAATTTATAGGAATTAATAACAGCATTCACCGTGTTACTAATCGCCCGTTTGGTAGGCAGCTTCCCGTATTTGAATTTTGTGATGTCAATGGTTTTAATTCCTGGTTCCTGTTTATACTGCTTGCTTTCTGCCTTGACAAGGTTGTACTCGATCTCGATTTCTTTCCGTGCTTTTTCGGATCGGATCGCGCCTATATTATGCAGGTCGATACGGTCTCCACTTGACTGGATATTCGTCGTCACTAAATGAATGTGGTCATGTCCGGCATCGTTATGACGATAGGCTAAAAAAGGCTGATCTCCAAAGCCGATTTTCTCCATATAGCTCACAGCAATTTGCTGGAGCATTTCATTACTCAGCTTTTCAGCCGCATCAAAGTTTAAAGAGATGTGCAGGGTGTTGGTCTTAACTTTTGGATTTAGCATCAGCAGGTTCTCAAACCGGTGAAGTTCATACGGTCAATGTCCCCGGCAAATCCACTGGCCAGGATCAGCTCGGCCTTTGCTTCCAGCACTTTGTTTTCGTTATAATGCAGTGCGCCTCTCAAACTCTTCCCTGTTATGATTTTGGCAACCATTTTTCTGCGAGTCTGTTAATTATCAGTAGCAACGTGTCAGTTTTCAGTTCCACCTTTTCGTAAAGTTGGACAACCTTAGCCACCTGGATGATCTGAGACTGTTCTCGTTTGTCGCTATGAAAAGCTTTAGTGATCTGGTTGATATTGATGCCAATGGCCCTTAACTCTTTTCTAATTAATGCCAGCTCTTCCATAGCAGAATTAAGTGTGATGTCCTTGTAGAAAAGGGTGATCTTTTCTTTGCTCAATAACTTACGGGCAGCTTCTCCGACCGTGCGGCAATCGCTGCTTTTGCTAATCTTTTCTAGCCGATTGAATGCGGCATCAGTCAGCCTAATTCTTAGCACACGGCTGAGAATCTTTTCCGGTTCAGCTGATTTTTTCCTGGGCATTACATCGATCTATTTGTCTTTTCTGAAGGGGCAAGTTCCGCAGCCCCTTCATTTCCTGCGGGAGCAGGCAAAGAGATTTTCGTAGACGAAAATACATCTTTGCTGGGCTCGAGCGAGACCAAAATAACCTGGAGCTTCCTCTTGGAAATCCTGTTCGTTGTCTTCATCATAATGGTCTGTTCTATTAAGCCCTTGATCGTTGGTGATAGAAGTTTTGTTCTTCCTGAAATTGACGTTGATCCTCCTCCATCGGGAGCATGGATCGTAATAGCTGCCTGACTTTCTTTCGTTCCTTAACGACTTTTCTTTTGGGTAACTCCTGGGTATATGTTGGCTTGGGTGCCTCGATTTGGGTTTTAAGTTTTGATGCTGTTCTCATGGCATGATTTATATTTGCCAAAGGTTGGAGTTGATTTTCCGTAAGTTTCCCATATTGGGATCGGTTGGGGATCGACTCAGCACCTGGGCGCATAAATACAGCGTTAAAAAGTTTACATGATGTAATTCATTTTCATCTTTCGCTCCAAACAAATAATGCTATTATGAAAACATGATATCAATGCTTCAGCTAATAAGGATTACAGCAATGCCCTTGCCTACTGAACAGTTAATTACAATAGCCGATGTTTCAAACTTTTTTAGAAAGCGGCTTCTTTTGAACAATAATTCAACACTATGGGCGGAAAATTCCAGTCTGCATTTTTAGCGGCATCAAAAAAGCCGGGTAGATTCATTGTCTGTAAGAATGCTTTATTTGTAGTGCATGCAACCGGCATATTCTGGATTGGTTTGAGGTCTGCCTGTAACTGTCCGGGTCGGTTGTACAACTTCAACCCCAGCCACGCAATACTTAGGTGGGTCTTTCTGTCATTAGACTTCATTCTTCCACTGATTGTGATCATATTATTTGAATTAATTATGATCTGCAGATCCATCAATGAAACTCCTGCAGTCAAAGTCATATCGTCCCATTGCCAAATAAGCCGCTCCGGGATTTCAATAGGGGCGACCTTATTTTGACTGATGAAACTATTAATAGTCGGACGAACCGATAGATTTTTATAACCGGCGAGATATAGCGAACCTCTTGACCGCGGCAAACCTTTCAACGAAGGTAACATCCAAAATTTCATTTCCCACGAAGCCGAAGGAAACCATCCGGAAAACGAGTTAGCCTGCTGCATTTCATAATGGGATTTTGCAATTCCGCCTCCACCGGGCCTATTTATTCCATTGTCGAGATAATAACATTTGTTCATGTTGAAGGAGTATCCTTTTCCGATAAGACCGCCATTATTTACGAGACAGTTCACGGCTACATAAGCATAACAATGAGATAGAAAAGCATTCCGGATCTTGCCGATCAAGCCACCACAAATTTCTGTTCCAAAAACTTCACCTTCTGCATAACTATCTGACAATTCTCCCTCCAAAAAAATGCCGACAAGTCCCCCGACATTTTCTTTTCCTTTAATAACACCATTCGCATAACAATGATCTATCACCCCGGAATGTTGTCCTGCAAGTCCGCCACTATTGTTCAGCCCGGATATCCGGCACTCCACATGGCAATTCAACATATTTGTAGCAGTGCTCAGACCAGTGATACCACCAAAGTTTTTACCCTTACCACTGCTCTGCCTACTGACAATAAGCCCTTCAAAATAACAGTTATTAATCTGTCCCCCACCTGTGCTTCCAAAAAGGCCTCCAACATTTCCATCTCCAGTTACGACTCCTTCAACCTGCACATCATTGATGAAGCTTTCATTCATATTAGGAGAAATAACCCCCACACCAGTTCCACCTTTTAAATTAACTCCTGAAAATTTGATACGTTGGATTACAGCGTCCTTTCCTAATCTCATAAAAAGGCCGGCCTGAGAAGCACTTTGATAATCAAAATTTTTTATTGTGAAGCCCTGACCCATCAGATTTCCATTGAAGCTTCCCGGTATCGGTTGGCGGTCGTTGGGAGGAAGTTCGTGCCAGTCGATATTGTTCATCAAAACAAAATATGCATTCCTGTCTTCATTTCGAATACTCATCAATTGTCTCATAGAAGTGATCTTGAACGCTGTTTGCGGAGATTTCCCATCGACGCCCTGTTCGTGAGCATTAGCGTATGGCAGCAAGGAACTTCTGAAGTTACCATTTACTTTCTGGTCGCGATAAGGTGTTCCATTAACATCATAAGTTTCGCTCGGCGCAAATAAGGCCTTGTAAACATTCAGTCTTCGGCCTTGCTCAACTTTTCCCATTAGGGCAGGAATCTCATCAGCACCATCAGAAAGGCGGTTACGTATCCTCAAAATGCTGATGCCGGGATCCATGCTCTTGATTAATGCAACTGTGCCTGCAACATGGGGCGAGGCCATAGAGGTACCTGTCATGTTTCCATAATATGAACCAGGTAATGTTGAATAAATATCTTCTCCAGGTGCAGCGATCATTGCATGGTTGAACACTGGGTATGGGTTTGACCCATAGTTAGAACTGGCAGAAAGTTCATCATATTTGTTGCTGTTGGCGACGCCGATCACCTGCCCGTAACAGGCTGGATAGACTGGATGTTGAGCGATATTAAGTCCATCATTTCCCAATGCGGCTACAATTGGAATATTGGCGTTGATGACCTCTTCAATCGCTTCACGATAAGGTGTTGATAAATCATACTGGCCAAGCGACATATTAATAACATCCGCTTTCATCCTTTTTGCGTACTTTAATGCCGCTATGATATCCAAAGTACTGTGTTTATTATCCTCGGTGGTTTTCAGGATCATTAGCTTTGCATTGTAAGAAACTCCCGGATTGTGCGCAATAGGTATAGGATCTGCTCCGATAACGCCGGCAACATGTGTACCATGTCCGGTGTTATCGGCAAGGTTTGGCCTCTTCGACTTAAAATTCCAACCGTATTTA
>CBFGNP010000489.1:0-4132 GCA_965650095.1 uncultured Pedobacter sp.
CTGATTCTTCCAGGTTCCGGTATGCCCTGCAACCTTCCCTTTAAAACCACATTGCTCGATAAGCCAGCCCGCAGCCAGTTTAATTTTATCATCTGGTGCCGGGTAGTGAACAACATCCGGGAATTTTCCGCCCAGCGCTTTAAATTGCTGGAGGCCTATAACGGGATTTTTGAAAAAGCTTCCTGCATTACCAATTGTTGAAGGGTCAGGCAGCTTACTTACGCGGATATCAGAAACTACACGGGATATATCCACAATGGTTGGATGATCGATTTTTCTGTTTAAAAGCTCCGTTTGTATAGCACCATATTGCGTGTTAATCCTGGCTTCTGTATTCAACTTAAAACTGACTGATGTAATGATATACAATCCCTTTAGCTCGTTTTTAAAGATACTGTCGCGGTAACCAAATTTACAATCGTCGAAATTAAATATACGTTCTTCCGCAGTTGCGATTTCGTAAGCAGTACAGGAATGAAAAACATCCTTAAGCTCTACTCCATATGCACCGATGTTCTGTATCGGTGAAGCCCCAACCGTTCCCGGTATCAGGCTTAAGTTCTCCACGCCGGCAAAACCACTGTTTACACAATAGTTTACAAAATCATTCCATATTACGCCGGCACCAGCCGTTACGATCACATCATCCTTATTAACGACTGATGAAATACCCGGTATGCTAACCTTTACAACTAAACCTTTAAAATCTTTAGTGAACAAAAGATTACTGCCCGCGCCCAAAATCAGAAGCGGCTGCTGTTTAACAATCGGCATAACTAGGAGCTTCTTCAATTCTGTTTCGGTAAAGACCTCCGCAAAGAAATCTGAATTAACTGCAACGCCAAATGTATTATAGGCTTTAAGGGATATATTTTCTTGTAGGATTGACATAAACATATGGATATACTGGGCAAATGTAATTGTTCGCAGCTGTAATAAACATGTTAAAGGCAATATTTAAAAATTTTACCTATTTTTCGGCTAGATTGTTAAAGCGTATTATTTAAAACTTGTATCAAGGAGAATTGTAGTTAGTTTATGGAAAATCAGGATAAAAAAAGAGGTATAATTATTGAAGCCGCGTTGAAACGATTTGCTCATTATGGCCTGTCAAAAACGACCATGACCGAAATAGCAAAAGACGTATCTTTCTCTAAAGCACTGCTTTATTATTATTTTCCTGATAAACTTAGTCTATATGTAAACGCAATTGAACACCTGATGCAGATCATTAGCCGGGACCTGGTGAAGTCAATCGATAAAACCGGCAGCTCTACCGAAGGCATATTCAAATTATTACAAAAAAGACAATCTTTTATTCAGAAGTACTACAATCTGCTCGAATCAACCCAGATCATTGGGAACGAATTACCTGATGATCTCTACCAAAAGTTCAATAAGGCAAGGGCATTTGAGACCATTATCATTGGATCATTATTTACCCGCGGCATTTCAAGTGGTGAGTTTGTCATCGAAGACCCTAAGCTCGCTACAGAAATTTTTATTGACGCTTTATCAGGCATACATTTTAACATTATGTCGAAAGACAAAAGCCTTTTTCCTGGAAAAGAGCAGTTTAAGCAGATATTTCTAAAGGAAAAAGTGTTTGCCGAGATCTTTCTGCAAGGTTTAAAACCACATTCCTAATCCGCACCGTCATCTAATTGTAAGTTTATGTCGTTTTTCAGGTGAAAATTCTGAATGTAAAAATATGGCCGTATTTTTGACCCTTGAAATAAAAAAGTCAGAAAGTAGAAAAGTAGAATGGTAGAAACAGATAAAAAAAGGGAAGCAATTATTGAAGGCGCAATAAAGCGATTTATCCATTATGGCATTAACAAAACCACGATGAATGAAATTGCGGAAGATCTGTCGGTATCCAAGCCTTCTTTATATTATTATTTTCCTGATAAGAATAGCCTGGTATTGGGTGTGATTGAAAAAATATTCAATGACTACTTTGAGCTCATCACGCAGGACAGTTTATCAGATATCCCGCTTGAAAATCGCATGGCCAATTTTGTGGAGATCAGACATCGCTTTTTTCAAAAGTATTATATGCTGCATTTATCGGGTGGCAGTCCCGACTCATCGCTCAATTCAGACGAGCTGAAAGCACACTTCATGAAAATGCATGCAAAAAACATCCAGCTGCACGCGGATATATTTCAGGCAGCAGCAGAAAAAAATGAGATCGCCCCTTCAGATATGTACAAAACAGCAGAGTTATACCTCGACTGTCTGGCAGGAATTACGTCACTATGTATCATGCATGGCAACAAGGAGCTATTTCCAAGCAAAAAAGAAATGAAAAATATTCTGGAACGGCAGCTCCGCCTGTCGGCCATATTTATTAAAGGACTAAAACAACAATAAACTACATATGAACACAGCGATTAAACAGATAAAGATGATCCCCCTTCTGCTCCTGGGATTGTTGCTATCCAATACCCTAAGCGCTCAGCAAACGCTGACCTTAAAAGAAGCTTTGAATTATGCCGTACAAAACAGCGTACGCGTCCGTAAGGCAAAGCTTGACATAGATGGAGGAAGATATAAGACGGAAGAAATAAGAGCCCAGGCTTTACCACAAATTACCGGTAATGCCGGCCTAACCTACAATCCGGTTATCGGTAAACTGGTCGCAAATTTAGGAGGCCAGACCCAATCCATTCAATTGGGTCAGAACTGGAATTCTTCTGCAGGGATCCAGCTTTCACAGCAAATATTTAATCAAACTGTCTTTACCGGACTACAAGCCGCAAGATCTAGCGAAGAATATTACAATCTTACCGCTCAACTTACAGAGGAGCAAATCATTGAACTGGTTGCAAACAACTATTATCAGGTATTGGTAAATAGACAACAATTGAATGTCATAGACACCAACATCAAAAACGTAAAGGCGATCGAAAAAATAATAACTACCCAATATCAGAGTGGTTTAGCGAAGAAAATTGATGTCGATCGCATAAAAGTAAATGTTACCAATTTACAGACACAACGTGAGCAAATTTTGAATGCAATTACACAACTGGAAAATCAGTTAAAGTTCTCCATGGGGATGCCGGTAAATACGGATATTACGCTACCTAAAACAGAGCTTACAGAAGTTACCCGATTGCCTCAGTTTACAGACTCACTTTCAGTAGCCAATAGAACTGAAATCAAGATTTTGGATACCCAGGACAAACTGTATTGGTTGCAACGTAAAGCTTATGTATCAGAATACTATCCCTCTTTAGCATTGACAGGAAACTATACCTATTCGAGCCAAAGTGGCGGATTTGATTTCTTAAGCTCTAACAGCACCGCCATTGGCTATGGTGCATCTGCTGTCGGTCTGACCTTAAAAGTTCCCATCTTTAATGGCTTCCTAACCCGTTCAAAGATCCGCCAGGCGGATGTTGATATCAAAAAGGCAAAAGAAGACCGGAAAGAATCCACAAATGCCTTGAACATGGCTTATGAGAATGCTAAAATTCAATTGCGAAATAGCTTAAGTACGATTACAGCACAAAAGCAAAATGCTGAGCTGGCTGATGAAATCTACAGAAGTACACAAAACAATTACAACAATGGTTTGGCGAATTTAACAGACCTGCTGGATACAGAAACTGCATTGACGGAAGCACAAAACAGCTATACCCAGGCATTATTGAATTACAAAATTGCCGAAATACAATTAATCAAATCAAACGGAAATATAAAATCACTATTATAATGAAAAGAGGAATAATTACAGTCTTAGTAATCGTACTTGCCTTGGGAGGAATTGCTTACGTGCTAAGCAAAAACAAGAAGAAAAACGAAGCAAAAACCGCATTTATTGCAGAAGGTGGTGGCGCTGTCGCCGTTCGGGTGGCAACTGTAGAGAAAAAAGTAGTTGACCTTGATTTTAGCACCAATGGCACCTTTGTACCTAAACAAGAATTAAAATTCCTATCGGAGAATGCCGGCCGGGTAAGTAAAATTTTTGTCGATGAGGGTGATCGTGTAACGAAAGGACAGATCCTGGCCCGCATCGATGCGGAGATTATCAATACTGACAGGGAAACTGCAGAAGCGACTTATCAAAATGCTTTAAGAGATGAAGCCAGATATAAAAGCTCTTATGCAACCGGTGGTGTAA
>CBFGNP010000490.1:0-4121 GCA_965650095.1 uncultured Pedobacter sp.
TTAAAGCAATAGAAAATCCGGAAAGGCTGATGGGTATAGCCATCCAAAACCCGTATCAAAAAGAGGACTAAACAGTTTTCACATCACTCTCACTATACTCTTTGATATCAGTAATGTAACCATTGATGATCAGGAAGTCGAATAATGGACGGGCATCAGGTGTTACCGGCATATTTGAAGTGGTAATTACCTCATTGGTCTTTTTATCCAGAAAAGGGTAAGCAAAAAGTTTCACATTTTTGCTAAGCAGCTGACTTGAATAATTGTCGCCGAAATTGCTGGAATTAAAGACAAACTTCAGGTTGTTGATATTGGTTGATATGCCTACACTTTTGGGCCTGCAGCGATCCAGGTATTTGGCCAGCTTATTGTGCCTGGCAAAATTGGATACAATTACAAGGTTCCCTGTATTACACATCTCTTCGGCTCTTTTTGCAACAGCCTTCAGGTCGGTATTTTCAGGCACGTCGTCGTTAGCGCTTAGCACATTGGACATCAGAACTTCGATCAGTACGCTCAGGTTGTCTTCCTTTACATGCTCCGTTCTTACAAACTGGTCTACAGCCTTGTTTAACATACTAAAGTTAGGATTTGACTTCTGTGCATATTTGGTGCGCAAGATCATGATATCTTTCTTGTAAAGCAGGTCTTTAGGTAAACACGGCTTGCCTAAAGAATCAAATATGGCTGCGTCAGAGAAGTCTTTGACGATCAGGTAAAGGTTTAACAGGATATTGTTGATGTCTTTAAATACGGGGCCATTCACGGAGATCAGGTCAATTTCTACAGAACCTACGGTAAGGTTATCGGCCAGGGACTCAATCATGGTTTTAGGATCCTGATTGAAATAAAAAGCAGCGTAAACCAGATTTACACCAATAATACCCAGCACATTTTGCTGCAGGGCGGCATCTGTATCCAACAGGCGCACATGAAAAAAAATCTCGTTGGGTGCTCCACCCGGCTCGGTCTGAAAACGGATCCCAATCCATCCATGGGGATCGTTCGATTTGTTATAGTTGAGGGTAGTGACAGTATCCGCAAAAGCGAAAAAGGTACGATCCTCATATTTCTCACCAATTAAGCGTTCCGTCAATAAACTGAATTCATGACCGATCATTTTTAAAAGCCTGGATTCACTTACATACCTGCCAGAACTTTCCGCACCATAAATAACATCACTAAAGGTCATGTCGTAGGCCGACATGGTCTTTGCAACAGTACCGGATGCTGCACCGGCAGTAAAAAAGTTACGGGCTACCTCCTGTCCAGCACCGATCTCGGCAAAGGTCCCGTAAATTTTAGGGTTTAAGTTAATCTTTAAAGCCTTACGCTTGGTATCAAGAATTTCTCTTTCCATACTGCAAAATTACGCAAACTGCCGAATCTGAACGATAAAATACCTACCTTGATGTCAAATTTCTTTTATCAAGATCGTATCTTAACAATGCTGAAAGTTAAAAATCTCGATATACAATTTCTCCATAAAGAGGACAATTCCTGGGTCAAGGCAGTAAACGAAGTCAGTTTTAATGTAGACAAGGGAAAAGTGCTGGGCATCGTCGGCGAATCAGGTTCAGGAAAATCAGTCACCTCTTTTTCCATCATGCGCCTGCATGATCCGCAAAGTACAAAAATCGGCGGGGAAATTGAATTTCAACAGATCAACCTGCTCAATTTATCAGCTGAGGAGATTAGAAAATATAGGGGTAATAAAATAGCCATGATCTTTCAGGAACCTATGACTTCCCTTAATCCTGTGTTTACCTGTGGAGATCAGGTGAAAGAGGCGATCATGCTACACCAAAAAGCAGATAAGGCCAGTGCAAGAGAAAAAAGCATCGCTTTGTTTAACGAAGTGCAGCTACCACGCCCCGAACAGATCTTCAACAGCTACCCGCACCAGTTGTCGGGTGGACAAAAGCAGAGGGTGATGATTGCCATGGCCTTAAGCTGCAACCCCGAACTGCTGATTGCTGACGAGCCGACCACTGCACTGGATGTAACCGTACAAAAAACAATCCTTGAATTGCTGCTGAAGCTCAAAACAGAGCGTGGCATGGCGATGATTTTTATCTCGCACGACCTCGCGGTGATCCGCGAAATTGCAGATGATGTAGCGGTCATGTACAAAGGACAGATCGTAGAGCAGAACCAGGCAAGAAAACTGTTTGAAACACCAGCACATCCCTACACGAAAGGCTTGTTGGCCTGCAGACCAAGCCCGCAAAGGTTATTAAAAAAGCTACCGGTAGTAGCTGATTTTCTGGATGAAAATAAGGACATGGCTGTCGCGCATTTACTCGAGATAAACAGTTATACACCGCAGGAAATTGAGGCGCGGAGAAAACAGCTTTACAGCCTGGATCCATTGTTGCAGGTTAAACAGCTCTGCACCTGGTACCCGGTAAAAAAGGGTCTCTTTGGCAAAACCAAAGATACGATAAAGGCAGTGGATGACATTACCTTTGATGTATACCCAGGAGAAACCCTTGGCCTTGTTGGCGAATCAGGTTGTGGAAAAACGACCTTGGGCCGAAGCATTATAAGACTTGTTGAACCTACATCCGGCCAGGTCCTGTTTAACGGAACAGACATCACTTCCTTAAACATGGTTGGACTAAGAAAGATGAGACGTGATGTACAGATTATATTCCAGGACCCCTACTCTTCCCTGAACCCCCGTTTAACTATAGGTAACGCATTAATGGAACCTTTACAGGTGCACAAAATGTTTGATAATTATGCACAGCGAAAATCCCATGTCCTTAATTTATTGAAACGGGTTGATTTAAAGCCTGAGTATTTTAACAGGTATCCGCACGAGTTTTCAGGAGGTCAGCGTCAGCGCATTGTCATTGCCAGGGCTTTGGCCCTACAACCAAAATTTATCATTTGCGATGAATCGGTATCTGCATTGGATGTCTCCGTACAGGCGCAGGTACTGAACCTGCTGCGCGAACTGCAACAGGAATTTGGACTAACCTACATCTTCATCTCTCATGATCTGGCAGTAGTAAAACATATATCTGACAGGATGCTGGTGATGAATAAAGGTAAAATTGAAGAACAGGGTTTCCCGGAAGCCATTTACAACCATCCAAGGGCCGATTATACCAAAAAACTGATTGCTGCAATTCCCGGATTGTAGTCGCGGGTTACCATTAGACGCATCGCCTTTAAAACACAATACATTCACAATCGGCTTGTCATCAAAGATACAAAATCGAACAATACTCAGTTCAAATTGTTACCTTCGGGTGATTGATATATAGATTATGGCAAAAAAGAAATCTTCTCACCTGGAACTCGTTTTAATACAATTAATTAGCGACGTACTGGAAAAAAGTAATAACGAGGCTTTAAATTACAAACAGGTTTCTGCTAAATTAAATATCACGGATGCAGCATCAAAGGAAACCATACTTGAGCTGTTAAAAGATCAGGCGAGAAAAGGCGTTTTCCTGGAACCTGAGAAGGGAAAGTTCAAATTAAAGGACCTAAAAACTTTTCTTACAGGCAAGGTCGATATGACCGCCGACGGGTCGGCTTTTGTAATTCCCGATGATGAATTTGAAAAAGACATCTTTGTTTCAGCCAGGAAGCTTCACAATGCGCTGCACGGCGACAAAGTGAAAGTGTACATATTTGCTAAAAAGAGCGGCCGCAAGAACGAAGGCGAAGTTGTTGAGATCATTACCCGTGCAAAAACCGATTTCATTGGTGTGATCAGGATATCAGACCGCTACGCATTTGTAAATATAGACGACCGCAAAATGCTCCATGATATATTTGTTCCTTTAAGTGACATTAACGGTGCAAAAAATGGACAAAAGGTACAGGTAGGCATTACCGAATGGCCCGAAGGAGCAAAAAATCCAATCGGCCGTATCATCAACATCCTGGGCGAACAGGGCGAAAATAATACGGAAATGAATGCCATCCTTGCACAGTATGGTTTTCCACTTAGCTTTCCGCCAGAGGTAGAAAATGAAGCAAATGCCATCCCTGAAGAGGTAAGCAAGCAAGAAATTAAGGGACGCAGGGATTTCAGGAATACGGTAACCTTTACCATAGATCCGGCAGATGCAAAAGATTTCGATGATGCGATCTCCTTTAAA
>CBFGNP010000491.1:0-4118 GCA_965650095.1 uncultured Pedobacter sp.
TTTCCTACTTTGATTTCAGATGCTTTTGCCATAAAATATATTTGTAAAATTTGAGCCTAAAGATATATCCTTTTTGTGTATTTCCTGTCTTTAATGACAGTTTACTTCTGTTTTTAGTGGGGTGCATGCAAAACTGAAGTAAATAAATTTAGATGAACCAGGTTAGAAAAACAGGGAAATTGAAGTGATTTAGAGTAGGTTTTACTGTGCTGTAAACGTGTATATCCAAACTTCCGGTCCATCTGGATTTTTTCCAGCATATTTTAATGTTTTGGCAGATATTTCTAATATCTCCAGCTCAGCAGAAAACTCGAAATCAACGCTGTCGTAGGTAATAAACAACTTGTCACCTTTAATCTCCCATTTATAACCTTCCTGAATTTGGTCATCATCATCGTTACATTTAGTGGCACCCTCGTCTGTTACATAATCGCCACCAGCTTTAAAGATATCAATATTGTCAAGTTCGCATGGAGCGTATACGTCTGTTAACTTATCAACGCCGTTTTCTGTATAGGCAGTCATTTTCCATTGTTTTCCTATAAGGGCCTTCGACTTATTATCGGGCAATACCGGTATCTTTTTACAGGAAGATATACAGAAAAAAGAGAAAAGAAGAGCGATGAGAAGAGGGACTTTTTTCATTTAGATTTAAGCGTTAAATTATTTAAGACTTTCAAATATAATTAATTGTAAGGCAATTCATAACAAGAAATTTTTATTGATGAGAGGTTTTAGCATGACCATTATCCATATAATTTATAGAATAATCTTCCGGAAGTTTTACGGTAACCTTGTTGAATGTTATCTTAGCCTTAATTTATCGCCAATATGCAGAAAAGAAATTCCATCACCCGCTTATCAATTCTATGTTTAATCATTTTTGTCTGTATGCTAACCTCTGCATATAACGTGTCCCCCCGCAGGATCGAGAACAAGGCAGGGAGCAACCCGGATAAAACCTGTCCTGTGATTCCGCTTCCTTCAAATTCCAGCAAAGTGGAAGGATACTTTGCGCTTACAGATCAGACGGTGATACAGGTAGATGAGCCATCGCTTGAACCATTGGCACATTACCTACAAAAGGAATTGCTAAAACACAGAAAAATTGCCATTAGCATTGTTGATGCAGCAAAAT
This sequence comes from uncultured Pedobacter sp., assembly GCA_965650095.1. Classification (GTDB taxonomy): domain Bacteria; phylum Bacteroidota; class Bacteroidia; order Sphingobacteriales; family Sphingobacteriaceae; genus Pedobacter. Next base: position 1,139 of record CBFGNP010000491.1, read on the forward strand.
CATCTCCGGCTATTGTGTTAAAACTGAATTCCAGGAGATCGAAAGAGAATGCCAGCTACGATTTGAACATGAGTACTAAGGCCATCACTGTAGCTGCTTCAGGCACGGATGGCTTATTTAATGGCATCAGCACCTTATTGCAACTCATCAGGCAATCTGACGGCCTGGCTGTGCCTTGCTGGAAGATAGCTGATCGTCCGAGGTATGGCTGGAGAGGTGTTATGCTGGATGAATCCAGGTATTTCTTTGGAAAAGAAAAGGTAAAACAATTGCTGGACTGGATGGCTTTTTATAAGCTGAACCGTTTTCACTGGCATTTAACAGATCAACCCGGCTGGCGTATGGAAGTCAAAAAATACCCTAAACTGGCATTGATAGGGGGGATTGGCAATTATTTTAACCCATATGCCCCGGCAAAATACTACAGCCAGGAAGACATTAATGAAATTGTGGGGTACGCGACGGAGCGGCATATTCAGGTAATTCCTGAAATTGACATGCCAGGACACGCTACCGCTGCGAACATGGCTTATCCGGAATATAGTGGTGGTGGTACAGATAAATATCCGGAATTCACTTTTAACCCGGGGAAGGAGGCTACTTATCAGTACCTGACCAATATCCTGAAAGAAACTGACGTCCTCTTTCCTTCCCAAATGGTCCATATAGGTGGCGACGAGGTAGCTTTCGGAAATAAAAAATGGAATACTGATCCCGAGGTATTACGATTAATGAAGACAAATGGATTGAAAGATCTGAAAGCTGTTGAGTATTATTTTATTAAAAGAATGGCGGATTCCATTATTAAAATGAACAACAAGGTACTGGCCTGGGATGAGGTTACCGATGCTGACTTACCTGCAAAAAACACCATCGTATTCTGGTGGAGACATGATAAGACCGATGTACTTAAAACCGCATTAAACAAGGGAATTCCAGTTGTGTTATGTCCAAGGGTACCTTTGTATTTCGACTTTGTACAGGACAGTACCGATATTTCAGGGAGAAGATGGAAGGATGGGGAGTATAGTTCACTTCAAAAAGTGTATGATTTTTCACATGACCAGATTCCTGAAGCACAGCATCAGGAAAAATACATTCTGGGGATTCAGGCCAATTTATGGACAGAAACGGTGAATAGCAATCAACGGATGGATTACCTCCTTTTCCCAAGGATCAGTGCGCTGGCCGAGGCCGCATGGACGCCTGGAAATCTGAAGGATTTCGATGATTTTCAGCTTCGCCTGAAAAAACATCTGAATTATTTTGAAGCGGAAGGCATTTATTACTACAACAATAAGAAAACCAATCCGGAACCAATCCCTTCAAAAAGACAGGTTTCGTACCTTGACTAAGCTGATATGAACGAGAGTGTACTCACATTAAGATCTGTTAATGTAACCCGGTATGTAACGCCATTAAGAGAGGGCGGCTCGATGCCGGCAATCGCGGAAGCCGATGATGGTTTTTTATATGTACTCAAATTCCGTGGTGCCGGGCAGGGGACTAAAGCATTGATTGCAGAAATATTTGGCGCTGAAATTTCCCGTGCCCTCGGATTGCGTGTGCCGGAAATTGTATTTGCGAGTTTGGATGAGGCATTTGGGAGAATAGAACCTGATGAAGAGATACAGGATTTGCTGAGGGCCAGTGAAGGCTTAAATCTTGCCTTGCATTACCTTTCAGGTGCGATAACCTTTGATCCGCTGGTTACTGTAGTCGACCCCAAGCTCGCCTCCCAGATTGTCTGGCTGGATTGTTTGCTTACGAACATGGACCGTACGGCAAGGAATACCAATATGCTGATCTGGCATAAGGAACTTTGGTTAATTGATCATGGCGCTTCTTTATACTTTCATCATTCCTGGGAAAACTGGGAAAAACAGGCCTTGCGCCCATTTCTGTTGATCAAAGATCATGTGCTACTACCGATGGCTTCAAAATTAGAAGAGGTTGACCGGGAATTCCGTGCCCTGCTTGTACCTGAACGTATTGAAGCGATTGCCGGATTAATACCATACGAATGGCTCACAGATGAGCATTCATTTGATACTCCGGAAACACACCGGCAGGCCTATGTCCATTTCCTGCAAACCAGATTAACCAATTCCGAAATTTTTGTTAAAGCAGCGCAAGATGCAAGAGAAGGACTTATTTGAGTATGCCATTTTACGTGTTGTGCCCAGGGTAGAGCGCGAGGAGTTCATCAATATAGGTGTGATCGTTTATTGCTCAAAACAGAAATTTCTTGGCGTTCTGTTTGAGTTGAACACCCAGAAATTAAATGCTTTTTGCCAGGATCTGGATGGTGACGTGCTTAAGGAAAATCTTTCCTCATTTGAGCGGATCTGTGAGGGAGGTGATCAGGCGGGCACGATTGGAAAACTGGATATAGCTTCCAGATTTCGCTGGCTTACTGCTACCCGAAGCACAGTGCTGCAGACCTCAAGGACGCATGCCGGCTTATGTACAAACGCGAAGGAAACGCTACAAAAGTTGTACAGGGAGATGGTACTGTAAAATGGTGGACATCAAAGCCCTGACAGCTGATGGGATGTTATGTCGAATTATTTTAGTTATTTTGCCCTAATGATAATCCATCTCTATTTATTAACCTAAGAAAATTCCTTTATGATTATTGAACCTAAAATGCGCGGGTTTATATGCCTTACCGCACATCCAAAAGGATGTGAACAAAATGTAATCAACCAGATCAATTATGTACAATCCAGGGGAAGTATTGATGGTCCGAAGAAAGTACTGGTTATTGGAGCATCCACAGGATTTGGTCTTGCATCCAGAATAACCAGTGCGTTTGGTGCTGGCGCAGCTACTATTGGTGTTTTTTTTGAAAAACCGCCTGCACCTGGAAAACCGGCATCCCCAGGATGGTATAATAGCGCAGCTTTTGAACAGGAAGCACTTAAAGCAGGATTGTACGCAAAGAGTATCAATGGAGATGCTTTCTCTGATGAAATAA
>CBFGNP010000492.1:0-4102 GCA_965650095.1 uncultured Pedobacter sp.
CATCTGCACCCGTCTATTTACCAGGTGCGCCGTATTTTGTGGCTGCAGTATTAATGATGTTAAGTGCAATACTGGCTATGAGGAGCTTTAAAAAGAAGGGATAACTTAATCTATTAAGATCCCCTTGGATTTATTTTATTTCCCGACTATGCTTCGTTATTATCTAAAGCGTCCGAATCTGGCAGACAGCTCTGAACGGTATTTACCAACCAATTTGGAATAATTACAGCAATTTGCTCCAAAGGATTATATACCGGGTAATCTTCAATTGCAGGGAATTCTAGATATATTGACATGACGTTTGAAACTTAGATAACACAATAACGTGTAAATGAAGAAAATAGTATAAACGCATTGGTAGCTAATGGATAAAAACACCATTCAACTAAAAAATGCCGGCAATAAAATTGAATTGGGCTAACTCTTCTTTTTTAGTTCACATTTATAATTTGATTGTTACAATTCACATAAACTTTGCGAACAGCATATTACCAAAGTAACTTTGCAAAGTAAACTTACCACAATGAATGAGCAAGAAAAAGGTACTGCGTTGTTGATAATGGATATGCAGAATGCAATGATATCCGGGTTAGCTAAAGTCATTATTACAGCAGAGTAGACCAGCAAGTATGGAAATAAGTACATTTAAGGCATTCAGGAGCCGGAATTTCAGGCTCTATTTTTCCGGGCAGTCCGTCTCTTTAATTGGAACATGGATGCAAAAAACTGCGGTTAGCTGGATCATCTACTCGCTTACCCATTCTACATTTATGCTTGGGCTATCTTTATTTGCCAGCCAGTTCCCTTCCTTTTTATTTTCTTTAATTGGTGGGGTAATATCCGACCGTTATAATCGACACCGCGTTTTAATCGTGACCCAGGTTGCCTCCATGATACAGGCTGCTTTGTTAACCCTCCTGGTTTTTTTTAACCATTATAATGTGTGGATGATTCTTGGATTAAGTACGCTTCTGGGCTTAATCAATGCTTTCGATGTACCAGCTCGTCAATCACTAGTATATGAAATGGTGGATGATAAAGAGGATCTGGCCAATGCACTTGCTTTAAATTCCTCTATGGTTAACCTCAGCAGGATCATTGGTCCCGCGTTTGCTGGTTTCTTATTGCAATACCTTGGGGACAGTTACTGTTTTTTGCTGAATACCCTAAGTTTTATTGCTGTAATCGGGTCATTATTAATGATGAAATTGCCCGTCTTTAAAGTAAAGAAGCATACTAAAAATATGTTGATCGAATTAAAGGAAGGGCTTTCCTATGTAAAAAAGACACCTTCCATTGCTTTCGTCATACTCATGTTTGGGTTAATCAGTTTGTTCGTTCTACCTTACAGCACCTTAATTCCCTATTATGCCCGTCATGTTTTTAAAGGCGATGCCAGTACATTTGGCATTATAGATAGTGCAATTGGCATGGGAGCATTTGGAGGTGCACTTTTTCTGGCCTCTTTAAAACCAGAAAGAAATCTGCAAAAGATACTATTTATCAATACGCTGGTTTTAGGTGCCGGACTCATCTTGTTCTCACATCAAAATCTGTATTGGCTTGCTTTGATTTTTGCAGCAACGACAGGCTTTGGCATGATGTCTCAGAATGCGATCAGCAATACACTCATTCAAACCAGTGTTGCCCCTGAGATGCGAGGACGTGTAATCAGCTTATACGTAATGGTATTCTTCGGTCTGCAGCCTATTGGCAGCTTAGTGATCGGTTACCTGTCTACCCTGGTCGGCCCCCGGGAAACTGTCCTGATCGCAGGAGTTACAGCGCTTTGCTTCGCTTTATTGCATTTCAGACATTTAAAAGGCGGGAAACTCAAAAAAGAAATACAGGTGTTACCTGAAGAGGAAATAGACTCCAATCTATTGTAACTAAAATTTAATTTTGCAGCTATGGCATCCGAATTTGATAAAAATATTGCGCATAACCTTCGTGATCTGATTACCCGAATGCAGCGCAGACTGAGAAAGCAGATCAGCAATCCTGAGCAAATGTCTATAACAGAACGAAGCGTGCTTCAGTTATTGATCGTCAACGAAGAAATGCTTCCCTCCGAACTGAGCGCACAGCTGAATATATCCTCTCAATATATGTCGCAGGTATTAAACAGACTGGCGGAGCTCGAATACATTTCCAGAAAAGCTGCGACAGTTGACAAAAGAAAAACTTTTGCTTCACTAACCGAAAAAGGCAAGCGCAAAGTGCAGGAATCCAGACTGGAAAGAGAGGAATGGCTTGCAGGTTTAATTGCGCAACATTATAGTGATCAGGATAAGCTGGTCATTCAAAAGGCCATTGCACTCTTATCTATACTTCCTGATCTTTAAATGTAATATGAATAGACGGCAATTAAATCAAAATGGCCGGAAAGATCCGGCCATTTTGATTTAATTGCATTTTTAAGATTTTCATTCCGCTATTACTTATCGCTTGTCCCACCAAACTTTGGAAAGGAAAGAATCTCCATTACTCAGGCGGCCAACAGCAGTGCTATAATTACTGGTATTCAACTGCGACTCGCGGGTGGAGTAAATTGCCCTGCGTGGAATCTGTCCGTTGGTAGAGCCCAGGTTACTGCCTGGCGTTAAAGCGGGCAAACCATTTCTTCTCCATTCTGCAAAGGCCTCGTAATTTCTACCGAAAAGATGTATCCACTTTTGGGTCATAATCCTGTCGAGCTTCTGTCCATCTGTAAGCCCTGTAAATGACAGTACAGCATTGTCATATGCCGGAGGAATGGTGTTTATATTATATGGAGGCAATTGAAGTGCAGCTGCTACTCCCGCTTTAAAGAAACCCTCAGCGGCTGTCGATTGCGCACCCCAGCCCAACAATGCCGCTTCGGCTTTAAAAAAGCAGACTTCCGAATAGGTTAGGGAATAAACCGGAATGGGTGCAAAAGTCTGGCTAAACCAGGTACTCAGCGAAGCGGTTGAGTAATTATTTCTGATGACCTGTGCCAGTTGCGTGTCGTTTAAGGCTGCGCCTAAACCCACATAATCCGGCTGGCCGCCGTTTACGCCATTCACCGTTAACTGTGCCAGCAAGGGCAGACGTGGATCGCTGTATGCCTTCAGCTTATCAACCAATGCAGCCGCGAGATATCTTAGATCCGCACTTCCGGTAAGGAACTGGCGCAGCATCGGATTGGTGTTTACAGGCTGTGCGTTGTTAAAAGTAGCTACCGCAGCATTGTCTGCATTTGCACTGAACAACAAGGCTGGTTTTCCCATCGCTGATTCAACGGTAGCTCTGGCCAGTGTAGGGTTTGCATAGCGCAACCTCAAACCCAGGCGTAGCTTCAAAGAATTGGCATATTTACGCCATGAATTGATCGCCGTCGTACCTTTATAGAAGAAATCTGCGGTACCGTAGCTCTCATCTGCATCATTCAAATTGTTCATCGCCACATCAAGATCAGCAATCAGCGAGCTGTATATACTTTCCTGGGTATCAAATGCCGGTGTAACATTAATTGCGGTTGCATCTTTAGAAACTTCGGAATAAGGAATGTCCCCGAAAAGATCTGTGAGGCGTTGCCAGATACTAATTTCATAGATGCGGGCAATAGCCAGTTTTGTTCTTCCTGATGGATCATTTTCCTTGCCAGCCAGCTCCAGACGGATCTGTCGCAGGTCACGGATCAATCTATAATGCTGTTCCCATATCAGATCTTCCGAAGATTCGATGTACCTGGATACGGGCACCACTGCTCCCCCGGCCCAATGCTGTACCCATGAACCGAATTTATTGTTGGGCAGCTCACCTCCTTCGAAAAAAGTACCATCTTTCTGCACTCTGGAAAACAACAGGGACGGATCGATGCTGGTAATAGAGGTTGGTGGTGTGTTCAACTTTTCAAAATCTTTGGTACAGGCACTAAAACCGATAGCGATGGATAAACTATACAGGCTTATTTTGATTATATTTTTCGTTTTCATATTTCTAATGCTAATGGTCAGGTTAAAATCCAATACTCAGGTTAAATCCAATGTTTCTAAGCATAGGCAATGAGGTCGATTCGATACCGATGGAAGAATTGGAGGTATTAAAGGAGGCCGACTCTGGCGAGAACCCATCCGTT
>CBFGNP010000493.1:0-4096 GCA_965650095.1 uncultured Pedobacter sp.
CATTCGGAAGCATGATCTTGTACGATGGGGTATTTATCCATCCGTAATGCAAACACAGGCAAGAGAATACCAAACCAACATGCCAACTGCGTTAAAAGATGCAGCTGTTGCACAGGCACAACGGGTAACGGATCGTGCAGTTTTATTCCCGATCCCTAACAGCGAACTGGCCGTTAACCCTAATATCAAACAAAATACAGGATGGTAACTACAAAATTGTATAAGATGAATAAGCTATTGATTGCAGCTGTTATATTATTTTTCCTGGCTTCCTGCCAGAAGACCTATGAGCTCGCTCCGCAGGATGATTTTTCTGTTGAGTTGGAAAAAAACAGTTATAAAGTTGGAGAGCCCGTTAGGTTTAGGATTAATGGTAAACCAGAGAATATTGTATTTTGGTCTGGAGAAGCCGGACGCAAATACGAATACCGGAAAAGAACGTCCGTGGAAGGAAATGCGGTTTCGCTCAATTTTAAAACTTATGCCCAGTTCGGCTTAATGCCCATCGATCAATCGGTGATAAAACTGTATGTATCTACCAATTTCAACGGAATATATGATGCTACAAATGTTAAGGCTGCCACCTGGGAAGATATTACAGATAAAGCTGTTTTATCTGCTGGCCTGGATCAGACCCCCTCCGGAAATATCAGCCTGAATACTTTTGCCGCGCGTAACAAAAACATGGCGCTGGCTTTGGTTTATAAGACCACTGTTATAAAACCAGAAGCGCAGCAAAACCGTTGGGTAGTCCGTTCTTTCGACCTTAAAAGCACCAATCAGCAAGGGGAAGAAACGGTGCTGGCCACTATGGCTACCGCAGGCTGGACTGCTTTTAATTTTAGTGGTCCGGCAACCAATTGGAGTATTACTTCAGCACAGTTGCTTACAGTAAGGAACAGTACCGATCTTGATGATGACTGGGTAGTAAGCAAACAGTTTAACCCTAATAGCATTTTGCCAGACGTAGGAGAACCTATTAAGAATATTTCCCAGAAACTAACAGATTATACCAGGGTTTATACTAAAGCTGGCGTATATAAAGTGTCGTTTGTAGCAACCAATGCCAATGTAGAACGATCACTTACAGTTGTAAAAGAAATAGATTTAACCATTACCCAATGAGATTAAACCCTGTAATCGTGCTGCTGTTTGCTTTTGCAAACAGCAGCTACGCCCAGCTAGCGCCCAAAGCCCGATTAACAAATGATGTACTTCGCCTGAACTGGGAAGATACTGGTAAGGGATATCAAATAAAACAGCTGTCGGTAAAAGGACAAAACGGTTGGCATTCCCTGTCTGGTACATTGGGGCAATATACCCTGCTTTACAGTGCAGATCAACCCAGGATGGATTCGGAGGCTAAGGACATAAACGGGAAAGAAATTCAGTTTCCTGAACCTGAATACCGCTATATCATTCCTACCTGGAAAGCGAATACCTCTGCGGTTTCCTTAAATAAGGAAGGACTTGCCATTTTATTTTATCCACAGCAGTATAAGCAGGTTGGCAATACACTCGTTTTTCAGCAAAAAACAGATGTCTCTACAGTAAAAGCAATCTGGAAACTAGATCCTGTTTACAAAAATGATCTATGTGTTTCTATTCATTTAACAGCCGATAGGGATGGATATTATTCAATAGCGACTCCGGCATTGAGCACAAATGATAAAAAAAGTTTTGAATGGGGCTGCATCCCCGGTGTGTTTCAAGGCAGCACCATCAACAATAACTTTACAGACGCCTATGCTTATGGACACGGAATTCCGGATAGACCGGTTGTGGTAAGAGAAAGAACAGCGGCTGCACTTACGGCTATGCTCACGAATAGAGATAGAATTACACTCGCCGTAACGGCTGAGCCGGGAACAGCCAGGCACCCATGGGAATATGATAAATCTACCCAGTCGAACTGGCTGCTTGGCCTGTCACTGATCAACAGGCAGGAACAACTGAGCCCAACCTTATATCATCCGGTACTGGGGCAGAACAAGTCGTATTTAAAAAAGGGGGAAAGCATCTCCTTTGATTTCAGGTACACCATCAATACTTCAAACTGGTATCAGGCATATCAGCATGTCGTAAATGATATTTACCGCTTTGATGAGCTACTGCACTTGAAGCAAACCAAGCTTTCCTTATCTGATCGCATGGAACAGCTTTTAGACTATGTGAAAAAGGACAGTACTTCACGGTGGCGGACTTTCGATTATCATGGCCGGACTATCGGTGCCCAGGAATATTTGGGTGGGGTGTATGGCTCGGAAAAAGACGCTGTAAAAAATGCCGATTATGGGGCCATGTGGATGTTGGCGAATATAACTCAAGATCCGATTCTGGTTCAGAAACGTCTTAAAGATGCATTGAACTTTAAATTGGCGCAGCAAAATACCGCTGGAGGTTTCTTTCATGGAGCTGCAGCTGGTCAATATTACCTCTACAATTCAAAACGGTTTACCGAAGAGTGGGGCCCTTATACCGAGCCAATTGCAACCACTTATTATATGTTGCTCGATATGGGGAATGTATCCATGTTTGAGCCAGATAACCAGCAGCTTAAATCGGGTATACGTATGGCGGCCGACTGGCTTTTGACTAAAATGAAACCGGAAGGTTATTGGGAAGTAGCTTATCATAACGACACGCAAAAGCCTATGTTTGAAGATCTGAAAGATTATAGGCCTACTTTTTACGGACTGTTGGTTGCATACCAGACGCTTCGGGATAGGAAATACCTGGAGGTGGCTGTAAAAGCAGCAGACTGGTATATCAAAAATGCTGTAGATAAAGGATATTTTTTAGGCGTTTGCGGAGATGCCAGGTTCGCACCTGATTTTGCAACCGGACAAAGTGCCCAGGCTTTGCTCGATCTGTTTGAAATTACAAAGGACGTACGATATAAACAGGCTGCTATTAAAACTGCACAATTCTATACCACCTCCATCTATTCTCATCCGATTCCGAATAAAGAAAGCAGAAAAGTTGGGCCGAGACAATTGGAAGACTGGCAAATAAGCCAGGTGGGGCTGAGCTTTGAACACGGAGGGATTTTAGGTTCCGCAAATAACAGCGGCCCCATTATGCTCGCAAGCCATGCTGGCATGTTTGTAAGGCTATTTCAACTGACAAAAGATTCGCTATACCTTAAAATGGCAAGGACAGCAGCTTTAAGTAAAGATGCTTTTGTAGACCCATCCACAGGAGTTGCCTCCTATTATTGGAGCGCCATGAACAAGGGGGCGGGGCCTTTCCCTCATCACGCCTGGTGGCAGGTGGGGTGGATCACTGATTACCTGATGGCAGAACTTTCCTTACGTTCACAGGGGCGGATTGATTTTCCTTCAGGTTTTCTTACGCCTAAGGTTGGCCCACATAAAACATTTGGCTTCAGGCAGGGAAAAATATTTGATAAACAGGGAGACCTGGCATTGATGGAAAAACTGGTTTCATTGAACAATCCCAATATGGACTATGTATGCGCCCTGAATAAGCAGGCTAAAGTGTTTTACCTGTTTGTATTGAATAACGATGACGAAATACAGGAAAGTGCCCTTCAGTTTAACATGTCCCGTTTTATTCCAGGACACAGCCTGGATTTGAAAACCGCCAAATGTTTTTCTGAATCAGGTTCAAAACTTCCTTTTTCTACAGGAGATCCTATAAAAATAGCACCTTATGGCCTCCAGGTTTATGCATTTACATACAAATAAATTAAGATATGTACCAGAAAACCAGGCTATGTTTATTATTAACAGCATTCTTGTTTTTAACAACGGGAACTGTGATTGCTCAGCAGGAAAAAAGCCTATTACTGGGGACTGATTTTCAGTTTAAAGGCAAATGGTTTAATGAAGTCAATAAAGACGGCATCAGTGGCAGCATTTTAAGGTTTTTAGAAGGAGAACAGGACAGTACATCTGATGCATTAACCGTGATGAATATCGGAAAAGCAGGTCGTTATGCCATTTGGATAAGGACCCCCGATTTTGATACACGTTCCGGTACCCGGTTATTCCAGCTTTCGGTTGGAAATGCCAGGTTAAAAAAAGCAGGCGGACATGGAAAGCCAGGATATGCCTGGGAGCGTCTCGGAAGT
>CBFGNP010000494.1:0-4093 GCA_965650095.1 uncultured Pedobacter sp.
GTCATTTCTGATGCCATGCTACGCTTTTCAGATGAAAGGTATGACGCAGAGGTGCGTTTTCACCGGGATATGAACCTGAACCTGATCCGCATATGGGGCGGGGCAATCATTGAACGGCCGGAGTTTTACCAGGCTTGCGACAAATATGGAATGCTGGTCTTCCAGGACTTCTGGTTTAGCGGGGACTGCAATGGTAAATGGCTGGACCCATTAAAAAAGGACGACCAGTGGACCCGCAGACAATATCCGGATGATCACCAGCTGGTATTAACTGCGGCTGCAGATCAGATTAAAATGATCAGGAACCACCCCTCGCTGGCTTTCTGGTGCGGCGGCAATGAAATTACCCCATCTGATGACATTTTATACCCGCTTAAAGAAAAAATCCTTCCGGAGCTGGATGGGACAAGGTATTTCTTTGACTACTCCAATTCCAACGACATGTCCTACAATTTTCTTGGTGGAAACGGAGATGGTCCCTATACCATCCAGGACCCTAAAACATTCTGGTCTTTTAAAACCTACCCCTACAACTCCGAAGTCGGATCGGTCGGCGTAGGCGACTATGCTTCCCTGCAACGTTTCATTCCCGAGCAAAATATGATCGCCCCTCAAAACGGCAAGGATCCCGATTCAGTCTGGGCTTATCATAAGTACATTTCATACGATCAGCACATCGATCCTTACGGAAAAGCAAAGGATGCCAAAGATTTTGCCATGAAGGCACAACTGGTCAATTACAACCAGTACCGCTCCCTGATGGAAGGATTTTCGGCACATATGTGGGACTGGTATACCGGCACCATCATCTGGAAAACGCAAAACCCATGGACGGCGATGCGTGGACAAATGTACGATTGTTACCTCGATGTAAACGCCTGTCTCTACGGTTTACGCAAAGGCGCCGAACCGCTGCACATCATGATGAACCCGCTGGACAGCATGGTGACCGTTGTCAACAATAGCTTCGTCGTTCAGCGCAATGTGATGGTGCAGGCCACCCTCTACAATATGGAAGGCAAACAGCAGCAACAGATCCAGGCCTTTACCGAAGTGGGGCCTTCGGTCGCTCAAAGAACCTTCGGCCTTAATGAAGCCTTAAAACAGCTGAAGGCTAAAGCCGGGGCATTTGTGGTCTTGAAATTACTCAATGCAAACCAAAAGGTTCTGAGCGAAAACCTGTACTGGATGCCCGGCCAGGATGGAAATTATAGTGGCCTGCAGGATATGAAACCGGCTGATCTGAAGGTTGGGGCTCATAAAACAGCAAAGGGCAGGATGGAGGTAAAACTAAAGAACGACCTCGAAAATCCTGTTGCCTTTTTTAACCGCATTGCCCTGATCAACTCGAAAACCGGGGAGCGGATCCTGCCGGCATTTTTCTCCGACAATTATGTAACCGTATTGCCGGGCCATGAAAAAAGTATTGTACTTGATTATCCGGAGCGGGAAAACATACCTCTGAGTATCGAGGTCTATGGCTGGAATGTTGAGCCGGTGAAACTGGCGATAGGACAATGACGGTTGCAACCAACGAAAAAAGTAATGAAACAGATAAAAACAAGAGGATGATACCGAAACTGAGCATAACATTCATCATAACTTTCCTGACGACGGTGCTTTTTGCGCAGGAGAAGCTAACCCAGTACGTTGATCCGCACATTGGTTCAGCTGCCCATGGCCATGTATTTGTAGGTGCCAGTGTGCCTTTTGGTGCAGTACAACTCGGCCCTTCCAACGTGTTCGAGGGCTGGGACTGGTGCAGCGGTTATAATTATGTGAGCAATACCATCACCGGCTTTTCACATACGCATTTAAGTGGTACCGGTATTGGTGACCTAAATGATATCCTGATCATGCCGGCAACCGGAGGAATAGCGGGCGACTATGTGTCGCTTTTTTCCCATGATCAGGAGATCAGCAGGGCAGGCTACTATAGCGTACGCCTGCAAAAACATGACATCCGCGCCGAATTGACCGCTTCAGAAAGAGTAGGGTTTCATCGCTATACTTTTCCAAAAGGTAGTCGCGATCCACATGTCATGCTCGACCTTGCAGCCGGACTGGGCTGGGATAGACCAGTCGACACCTATGTAAAACTGTTAAACCCGACAACGCTTGTTGGTTATCGGTTTTCTAAAGGCTGGGCGGATGACCAGCGCCTGTTCTTCGCCATTAAACTTTCACAGCCAATAAAAGATCTGGCATTGTATGACAGTACTGCTGTTCAGCAAGCCAAAAACGGCCGCTCCCTTAATGCCGAAAAAGTGAGGGCATTCCTTAAATTTAATGCCATAGCAGGTCATGTCCTGAAGCTTAAAGTCGGACTTTCGCCGGTTAGTTATGAAAATGCGCTGGCTAATATCCAGGCCGAAATACCAGCCTGGGATTTTGAACAGGTAGTAACTAAGGCCGATCGGAAATGGAATGCGGAGCTCGAAAAGATCAGGATTGAGGCCGATGGAGAAACAAAGAAAAAGTTTTATACGGCAATGTATCATACCATGATCGCCCCTTCGCTCTTTAATGATGCAAATGGCGATTATCGCGGAACAGATAAAAAGGTCTACCCCAAAGCAGATTTCACCAATTACACCACCTTCTCCTTATGGGATACCTACCGGGCTTATCACCCCTTGTTTACCATTATACATCCAGATAAGGTTTCCGCTGTCATCAACTCCTTCCTGGCCATTTATAAACAACAAGGCAAATTGCCGGTCTGGCACCTGATGGGCAATGAAACGAATACCATGATCGGCTATCATGCGGTTCCCATCATCGCCGATGCTTACTTAAAAGGTTTCCGGGGTTTTGATGCTGACCTGGCTTATGCAGCCGCTAAACAGAGTGCTATGCAGCAAACTGAGGGAATAGGATATGTACGGCAGTTGAAATATATTCCGGCGGATAAGATGATTGAGTCTGTAGCCAAAGGCCTGGAATATGCAATTGACGACTGGTGTATCGCCCAAATGGCAAAAGCCATGGGAAAGAAAGACGATTATGCTTATTTTAGCAAAAGAGCAAAGCTATATGCTGCATATTTCGATCAGAAAACACAATTTATGCGTGGTAAACTTGAGGATGGCAGCTGGCGAACGCCTTTCGACCCCGTAGCTTCCAAACACAGAGAAGATGATTATACCGAGGGCAATGCCTGGCAGTATACCTGGCTTGTTCCACAGGACCCTAAAGGCCTGATCACTTTGTTTGGAGGAGAGCTACCCTTTAGCAGGAAACTCGACTCCCTGTTTAGCATGAGCTCGCAAATGACTTCCGGCAGTTCTCCTGATATTAGCGGTTTGATCGGACAATATGCGCAGGGAAATGAACCAAATCATCATATCCCTTACCTGTATGCCTTTGCAGGCCAGCCCTGGAAAACAGCAGATATGGTGCGCAAAGTAACGGATTCCCTGTATACCACAAAGCCAGATGGTTTGTGCGGGAATGAAGACCTGGGACAAATGTCGGCCTGGTACGTTTTTTCTGCTATGGGCTTTTACCCTGTTAATCCGGCAAACGGAGTTTATATTTTCGGATCACCGGTGGTTGATGATGCCATTATCAGTTTGCCTGAGCATAAAAAGTTTCACATTAAGGTAGTCGGGAACAGTGCGACAAATAAATACATTCAGCAAGTGGAATTGAATGGCAAAAAGTATTCAAAATCTTATTTACAGCATTCCGCTATCGTCGGTGGAGGAGAGCTGGTGATTTATATGGGCAATAAACCATCTTTAGCCTGGGGTGTGCTGCCTGCAGACCGGCCTGAATAATACCTGAATGCAATTGATTTGGCTGCCGTTTATCATTTTCTAAACAGGAGCCAAATCAATTAACGCCATTGTTAAAAACCAAATTATTTTAGTTCTAAAATAGCTTTTCAGGTATTGTTTAACTGACCCGATCTCTTAAGGCTTTGATCTGGTCATGGGAAATTTTTAACTCATCTTTCTGAGTAGAAACTAATGTTCTTAAATGCTGAGCAAGTCCTTCGCTTTCCAGTGCCATTTTATAAGCCTTTTGCGCAGCATCTTCACCAAACTCACAATTGTTTAAAACTGTTTCCCTGTCATGGCCGGTAAAA
>CBFGNP010000495.1:0-4090 GCA_965650095.1 uncultured Pedobacter sp.
GGAAAAAAGGTGGGCCGTGGCTGCGGCCGCAGCCAAGCGTGTGATGGATCTTGGGCAGTATAGGCTATATACCGTACCGAAAGATGATAAAACCCCTGCGCTTCCTCAGGGAGTTACCTCTGACCCTAATTTCTACGGTGATTTTCCCGATGGGGCAGGGGGGATTGATCCATTTAGATCCTATTCGGATGTCTTTAACGGCGAAGCTGTTGCGGAAATTAATAAAGAGATCATCTGGGGCAGAAATACAGGGTATCTTGTGACTACCATCAGCCAGGGGTCTATGCCTCCTTCTCTTGGTGGCTGGGGCCGCTTCTGCGTGACCCAGAAAGTGGTTGATGCCTATCTGATGGACGACGGTCGTAGCAAAGAAGAGGCGACTGCCGATGGCTATTATTCGGAAACGGGCTTTACCACGCAGCCTCGAAATTTCTCCGGATACCCGCTCAATTCGGGGGTATATAAAATGTATGCTAACCGCGAGATGCGCTTCTACGCCTCCGTTGGGTTTAACGAAGCGGTATGGCAGGCGCAGTCCAGTACCTCGGTGAATAACCATACGGCCAAGTACTATTACCAGGATGCCGATGGCCGTGGCGGGGTGACTGCCACTTCGCCGAACTACCCGATCACGGGCTATGTCATCAAAAAATATAATCACCCGATGGATGCCTTTCAGGGTACAGGTGCCCGTCACATCAAAAAAGCTTATTCTATTATCCGCTATGCAGAGATCCTGTTGTCATACGCTGAGGCCCTGAATAATCTGACAGGTAGCCACACCGTGCAGCTCGGAGATCAGCAGTATACGATGTCCCGGAACCTGGAAGAGATAAGAAATGCTTTTAACCTGGTGCGGTATCGTGCTGGCCTGCCTGGATTAAGCGCGACCCAGCTCAATAGTACAGCGGAAGTTCAAAAACAGATCGAACGGGAACGCATGGTGGAGCTGCTGTGGGAAAACAGGCGCTTTTATGACGTGCGCCGTTGGGGCATTTATGAAGAAACAGAGCGCGAACCGATACGCGGTATGAACCCAGATGGGGCCACCAAAGAAACATATTACCAACGCGTCATCCCGGGGACATCATCCTTCATGACCCGTGTAGTTAACAAGAAGTTAGTTTTTGTACCTATACCACGCGCCGAAATGAGAAGATTACCTTCTCTGGATCAGAACCCGGGCTATTGATAGGTTAAACGATAAAATATAGACAGATGAAACAAAGGTATATAACGATGCTGGCACTCGCTACGGCACTATGGTCCTGCAAAGACAATGAAATATTCGAAAAGGAAATGTACAAAAATGAGGTCGCTTTGATCAGCAGCAACTATTACAATACTTTTCAGGAAATTGTTCCCCTAACCGGCGGAGAAGTAACAGGGTATATCGCAGCTTCTGCAGGGGGGACACATTCGCCGACAGAAGATATGGTTATCCAATTGGAAGAAGATGATACTCAGCTGGATGTTTACAACCGGTCGCTTTTTGATGCCGATGAAAACTTGTATGCGAAGCTGTTGCCTAAGGATAAATATGAAATCATGGACTATAAAATCCTGATCAAAGCCGGGGAACGTACCGGACGCACGATGGTTAAGCTGCGTCCGGATGGCTTATCGCCGGATTCGACTTATTTTATCGAACTAAAAGCTACCGATGTCCCTGGAATTGAGGTCAATTCGAAGAAAAATTCCATTCTATATCAGGTGCTGATCAAGAACGATTATGCCTCTCAGGCAGAAGACACTTTTTACTCCATGACCGGATTGGTGAACGACATGGTAACGGCCGGCAATAAAAAGTTGTTTCCCTTAACGGGTAATAGTGTACGGGTGATCGCCGGGACGGAGTCTTTTGAAAGTACGGAGGCTCATATCAAAAAGACCGCCATTATTCTGGAAGTGGGCGCTGACAACAAGGTCACGATTAAACCTTACAAGGATATTAAGGTGACGCAACTGGACGGTGACACGAGATATCCCAATGTATTCCGGGTGGAGGAATCTTTTGGACGGAAATTCAATGTCTTTTTGTTATCGTATGAGTATACAATTAATAACACTAAACGACATATGCAGGAAGAGCTACGGATTGAGATTAATCGCTAGCTGGGTAATTTCCAAGTATCAACAACTCTAAACGGAAGCATTAAATGGTCCATAAAGAGTTCGATAGCTGAGCCGCCCGGGCCAATGAAGGAAACAACATAGAACAGTTGTTTCCTTTTTTTATGCTATTTTATTTATCAATTTTAACATTTAGCATAAAGATTTGTACAATCGTGCCATGTTAACCCGTTTGTCCTGGCGACTTTTACATTGTTTTGATACTTTATGCTATGTACATCCAAAATTTAAAAAAGCCTTTCGTCGGCTTGTTCCGGCAAATGAAGTTAAGCTGGCAGATACTTCCCAACCCGGACTGCAATATGTTCCGCAGAATTTAAAGCTAAAATTTTCGATCTTGTTCCTGTCAGGCGCAATAGGGTTGAGCTCGTGTGCGCAGAAAAGTGGTAAAAAGAATGAAGATCCGTTTAAGCACGCCATTTCCCGACCTCTGGTATCTGGAATTTTTACTGCTGACCCATCAGCCCACGTCTTTAACGGTAGAATTTACATATATCCTTCCCATGATATTGATGCAGGGATCGGTGAAAACGATAACGGAGATCACTTCGCCATGAAAGATTACCATGTATTTTCTATGGATAGCATCGGTGGGAAGGTTACTGACCATGGTGTAGCGCTTGATGTAAAAGATATTCCCTGGGCCGGTCGCCAGCTTTGGGCTCCGGATGTCGCCTTCAAAAATGGAATCTATTACCTCTATTTTCCATTAAAAGATAAAAATGATATTTTTAGAATCGGAGTGGCGACGAGTACAAAACCAGAGGGCCCGTTTAAAGCGGAATCAAAACCTATAACAGGGAGTTTCAGTATTGATCCATCAGTGTTTACCGATAAGGATGGCACAAGTTATTTGTATTTTGGCGGTATCTGGGGAGGACAGCTGCAACAATGGAATAATGGAAGATTTGATCCCAAAGGGTCAAAAACTGATTCACAAAAAGATCATGAACCAGCACTTGCACCAAAAGTAGCCAGATTAGATCAGAACATGCTTCAGTTCTCAGAGCAGCCAAAAGATATTCTGATACTTGATGAAAAAGGCCATCCGATTGAAACCGGCGATCATAACCGGAGGTTTTTTGAAGCCTCATGGCTGCATTATTATAATGGAAAATATTATTTCTCTTATTCTACAGGTGATACCCATTTGATTTGCTATGCCACCGGAGATCATCCCTATGGCCCCTTTACTTATCAGGGTATTGTGTTAAAGCCCGTTGTAGGATGGACCAATCACCATTCTATTGTGCAAATTAGAAACAAGTGGTACCTGTTTTATCACGATACACAGCTCTCAGGTGGGAAAACACATTTAAGAAATATTAAAGTTACTGAACTGCGATACGACGAAGCCGGTAAAATTATTCCAGTTGATGCGTATGCAGGGGAAAAAGTATCCCCTTAACAATTTTTAATTATGCTATTCAATAATCTAATCAAGAAACCCGTTCTTAGTTCTGTCTTAGTTGTTTTAGTACAGATCGTGACTTTTGGACAGACGGGTAAAAACCTGGTCTCAACAAAAGCCTCTGCCAATGCTTTTCCAATAGCACAGCAGGGCAAGGCGGTATCGATTTATGCCGATCCAAACGATTTTGAAGGCGTAATCAGGGTCATTAATGATTTTCGATCAGATGTAGAAAAAGTTTGCGGGAACAAACCCATATTGACTAAATCGCCTGCTGGGAAATTTTTGATCATTGCAGGGACAATTGGTAAAAATGGATTGATTGATTCATTGATTGCTGCAGGTAAGGTTTCAGCGGCAAGTATCAGGGGCAATTGGGAAAATTGCATCATTCAAGTGGTTAAAAATCCTTTTAAAGGCACGGAGAAGGCACTAGTTATTGCAGGAAGTGATAAGCGGGGAACGATATTCGGATTGTATACTTTGTCGGAACAAATCGGGGTGTCACCATGGAACTGGTGGGCTGACGTGCCTGTGCCGAAGGAG
>CBFGNP010000496.1:0-4089 GCA_965650095.1 uncultured Pedobacter sp.
TCCGAACAGTACATTTACAGGCAATAGCCATTCCATTAAAAGAATGATCCGGAATACCGGGCAACTGTATAAACCTAATGTGATCATGATCACCGTGGAAAGCCTGAGCGCCGACTTTATGGCACATTTTGGCAATACTCAAAACCTGATGCCCGCTGTGGATTCACTGGCAGATCAAGGCCTATTGTTTACCAACATGTACGCGACAGGCACACGTACCGTGCGGGGGATGGAAGCATTAAGTTTGTCTATACCGCCAACACCGGGCAACAGTATCGTCCGCAGGCCACACAATAAAAGCCTGACTACAGTAGGCCATATTTTTCAAAAGGAAGGTTACAGCAGGACATTCTATTATGGAGGAGATGGTTATTTCGACAACATGAATGAATATTTTGGCAGTAACGGATTTGACATTACAGACAGGGGCAGGAACCTGAAGATCGATGACACCTATCCTACTAAAAGGACGATCATTCAGAACAATCAGGTTCATTTTGAAAATGCCTGGGGAATAAGTGACGGAGATTTGTTTGATGCGGTGATCCGTGGGGCTGATAAAAACTATGAAACTGGAAAGCTCTTCTATAATTTCGTAATGACTACCTCCAACCACAGGCCTTTTACCTTTCCCGAGGGGAAGATCCCTAAGCAACCCAGCAGCCGTGAGGCTGCAGTCAGGTATACGGACTATGCGATCGGCAACTTTCTTCAGGAGATTCAGAAAAAGCCCTGGTATAAAAATACAGTAGTGATCATTGTTGCTGACCATTGTGCGGGTAGTGCAGGTAAAAATGAAGTAGAGATCAGTAAGTACCATATTCCCTGCATGATCCTGAACCTGCCAGATAAGATGAAGGGGCCGATCGAAAAAATGTGTTCTCAGATTGATCTTTATCCAACATTATTCGGCCTTCTGGGCTGGAACTATCAGAGTAACCTCTATGGCAAAAATGTAATGGATCCTGGGTACCAACCCAGGGCAGTACTGGGCACCTATCAAAAATTAGCCTATTTAAGACAGGACAGCCTGGTTATTTTAGGTCCACAGCAAAAAATAGAAACCTATATCTACCATCGGGACAGTAACGAACAGCAACCCGCCAAACTAGCTGCGCATACGATTGATATGGCCAAGGCCTATTATCAGACTGCATATGATCTTTTTAAAAACGGAGGATTACACCAGTAAATCCGCACAAAATTAAAACAATCGGCATACCTGAAGCTAAATATGCTAAAAGCTAAAACTTACTGCGGCAATGCCGCGTTATGTTTAATAGACCAGTCATTTTTGCTATCAATGGGTGAAGCAGGATTGAATAACCCCTCTGCCGGGGAATTATCAGCATTGTCAGGTATGGGGCGGGCAGGAAAGCTTTAAATGCGGTTAATGATGGGATTCCATCATACAAAGCTTTATGGAAATAATCCTATTTTCGAGATTCACTATGAAAATTGACCTGACTTTATGAGTAAACTTACTCCTGCAACCGAATACCGCCAGATCTTTAATTGTACTGCTTCGGCCATTTTGGTCATCAATGCCGATGCACCGGTGTATACCATACTGGATGTAAATGAAGCCTACCTGGCTGCTACCAATAGTAGCAGGGAGTCACTGGTAGGCGAGTCAGTATTTGCCGCCTTTCCGCCCAACCCTACCGATGAGGATTCTAAAAATATTGAGCGAACAATCAATTCTTTTGAGCAGGCGATCAGTACCTGTAAACCGCATACCATGAGCAACTACCGGTATGACATTCCCATCCGGGGAACAAATGAATTTGAAAAGCGGTACTGGACAACCACCAATACGCCTATCCTGGACGAACAGGGCGGCGTGAAATATTTTATCCACTCCCCCGCCAATGTCACTGCCATGTACAACCTGGCAGAAAGAGAGCGTGCTGGTATTGAGGCGTTAAAGATCCAGCGGAAGCAGTTGTATTCAATCTTTATGCAGGCGCCCGTGGGTATCGGCATTTTTCTGGGACCGAATTACGAAGTCGAGCTGATCAATCCGCCGCTTTGTTCGCTTTATGGTAAATCGATTGAAGAGCTTTTCGGAAAACCAGTGTTCGAGGTGCTCCATCACGCAAAAGGGCTGGGCTTTGAAGAATTGCTGGATCAGGTAAGGCTAACCGGTGAGCCTTTTTATGGCCATGGTATGGAAATGCCATTAGTCAGAGCAGGCCAGCTCGAAACGGTTTATGTTAATTTTGTTTATGAGCCCTTTCGGGAGGACGACGGCAGTATCAGCGGGGTGATTATCGTAGCTACAGAGATCACTGAGCAGGTCAAAGGCCGGCATCAGCTTGAAGAGGTGGAAAAGCAGGTCAGGCTGGCAGTTGACGCTGTTGGGCTGGGGACATTTAATCTGGACATGGAGACCGGCGAGATGATTACCTCGGTACTGTTTGCCCAAATATTTGGATTCCAGGCGCCGGTACCACAGGAAGAATACCGCAAACGCATCCACCCGGAAGACCTCGAGCTGAGGCGTAAAGCCTATGAACAGGCACTGAAAACGGGCAAGCTGTTTTATGAAGCACGGGTGCTTTGGCCGGACAGCTCGGTTCACTGGATCAGAGTTGAAGGGAAAGTTTATTATGCGGGTGAAAAAGCGATTCAATTGCTCGGCACACTTTTAGACATTACCGAGTCGATGATTGCCCAGCAGCTGCAACAACAGCTGTTAAAACAGGTGGCCGACAGCGAGCAATTGCTACGCAACATCACTTCAGCTACCCCCACAGGTTTGTGGATGGCAAATCCCCATGGAAGCATTACCTATGTTAACCAGACCTGGATAGACTGGACCGGTCATCCGTTCGAAGCACATATGGACGCTGGTTGGACAAACTGGGTGATTGCCGAGGACCGCGAAATAACAAAGGAAAAATTTTTTAGAGATTTCACGGCCAGGGCACTTTTTGAAGTAGAGTTCCGCTTCAACCACGTGGATGGCGAGGTGCATTGGGTAATTGTTAGCGGCAAACCCCATTATGACGAGCATGGCGTCTTTAACGGATACATTGGCGCCCTGGTAGATATCACTGAATTGAAGCACCTGCAGCGTCAGAAAGATGATTTTATAGGAATTGCCAGTCACGAACTAAAGACACCTGTTACCAGCATCAAAGCCTACGCCCAGCTACTGGGGAGGATGATGACCAAAAACGGGAATGAAAAGGATGCGGGGCTGATCAGGAAAATGGATGGGCAGATCACCCGACTAACCAGTCTGATTGGGGACCTACTGGATGTAACGAAGATCAATACAGGCAAGGTGCAATTCAACGACCGCGAATTCGATTTTAACGTACTGGTTAACGAGCTGGTAGAAGAACTGCAGCATGTGACCCTGACGCACACCTTGGCAGAGGAATTATCGCCTACCGGAACAGTCTTTGGAGACAGGGAACGGATCGGCCAGGTCATCACCAACCTGGTTACCAATGCAGTGAAGTATTCGCCGCAGGGCGACAGGGTCATCATTAAAACCAGTATCGGTGATGGAGCGGCCGTCTTAACTGTCCGCGATTTTGGAATTGGCATCGAAAAAGCATACCTGGACAAGGTTTTTGATCAGTTTTACCGGGTGAGCGGTGATAATCAACATACCTTTTCCGGGCTTGGACTTGGCCTTTATATTTCCTCTGAGATTGTTAAACGGGAAGGCGGAAAGATCTGGGTGAGCAGCGAGGAAGGAAAAGGTTCTACATTTTCATTTTCGCTGCCGCTGGTTCAGCAGGCTATGTTGGCCTAAAAATGTTACAAGAAATCTAATATCGGACTAAAGTTGCCAACGATTCACACCTGATCGATAGGTTTTTAATTAGGGCAACCGATCCTTGTCATTTTTTTATTGCTGGAAAACCGAAAACATCGGCATTTGTTGTTATAATGACTAAATATCAAATAAAATGGAAAAGATAATGGTTCATTTTGATATGCCTGGTATGACATCAGCGCAATATGAAAAGGTGTGGGAAGATTTGCGGGCAGCAGGTCACGCAAATCCAAAAGGATTGTTACAACATGTAGGTGCAGCAACTGAAAATGGTTGGATGGTAATAGACATTT
>CBFGNP010000497.1:0-4085 GCA_965650095.1 uncultured Pedobacter sp.
CCTCCTGCTCCACCTAAAGCAGCCCGCATCCTATCGGTATGAGGGGTAGGTATTCCCTTACGCCTGTTATATGCATTATGAATGATATTGGTCATGTCGCCACGCCTTTCTCCCGGCATAATTCCCCAGTTGGTCCAATAACTGGCATAACCGCCAAAGGGGATATAGGTCATGCTAGCCCCATCAAAAGCATATTGATGATACAGCTCACCAATAGCCAATACCCTGTTATCAAGTTCGGCAAACATATCTACCTTCTGCTTGTAGGCTACTTCTGCGCCCCATGCCAGGGCAGCTGCCTGTATACGCCAGTGGTCATCGCGGCCTGTATCTCCTACTTCGCCATTGGGCAGCGAGTTGCGCATACCTCCACCGGCATCCATCCTGTATACTTCTATCGACTGGTTAAACCGGGTAATATCATTACAAAAAACCGATGCTGCGAGGGCAATTTTTAATTGGATAGCTCCCTTGTTTTGATCGCGCAACGGAAATGGAACAAATGAGGTTGGAAATAAAACTTCAGAAAAATATTTTTCTACATGCTGTGTATTAGCTGCAGTCCAGCCAGGAAAAGTATAGCGCAGAATTTCTGCTCCTACCCCCCAATACTGGGCATAATCGCCAATATCCAGCATAGATTCAATGCCTCCCCAGGTGGTATTGGTAACTGCCCAGGCATCCAGCATATTGGTTGCTTTTCGGGCATAGGCACTATCTGCGGTAAAAACGTACATAAAGGCCAGGTTACGGATAGCAACCATATCGTTTATCCATGCATTGTTATTTAGGTGCGGAGCACGGCTTACCGTAGCGTATGGCCCTGCCATCACATAGCTTAGCTTAGACTTGCCGTCATTTTTAAATGCGTTGTAAGCCGACAACCAAGGTTCCTGGGTAATGTTGGCTTTCAACTGATTCAGGTCAGCCTGGTTTAGCGCAATACCCGGATGAACAAAGGTTTGTATCTGCGCTCTTGATTTCTGAGCGCCCATAAAAGTCAGAAAAGCAAAAAAGAAAATAATCAGGTTCTTTTTTGCCATCAGTTTTAGCTGGTAAAGTAAAAGTTTTCTCATAAGGATGATTTTAGTTGGTTGTAGATCAGATTTTGAGAGCCGATTTCCATAAGGACACCTGACATCAACTTTGATACTTAGGTATTTAAAAAATATTTTCAGGAATAACTATAATTAATATTATAAGTTGGCGGCGTTATTTCGGCATGGAGGTGCTTGCTTACAGGACAGCCTTATTGCTAAGGCTTGTGTCAGGACACAATAAAAAAGGGATGCAGTGTCATAAACTACATCCCTTTTACTTAATCTTAAAGGTTTATTCGCCTTTTTTCATTTTCTCCAGGGTAACCTGGTATTTCGCTTTATTTTCGGCTGCAACCAGGTCCACCGCTTTCTGCTGCATGGCAATCGCCTGGTCCTTTTTGCCCAGCTTATACAGCAGATTGGCATAGGTGTCCAGGTAGGCAGGCTCCTTAGTTTGGGTCTCATCCACGCTGCGTTTACTCCAGCTCAGCGCCTCAGTAATACAGTTTGTATCTTTACAGTTTTCAAAAACCGCCCATGCAAAGAAATTCAACATATCAGCGGTCACTTCGGCACCATATTTTTTCATATAGCTTAGTAATGCCGGCTGAAATTTATCCCATTTTTTTTCGGCATGGAAAACCTGAATCTTTATCAGTTCGGTGGCTTTGCTGATGTCTACAGTTGGATATTTCACTTGTGCGGCAGCAACCAGTGAATCTATATTAGCATTGGATTTTCGAAGTCCGGGATAAATATTTTCCTCCAGAATAACGGAACCCAGGATTTCATTTGATTTTCCTTTTCCCAGAACGGCATCTACTTTTTCAGGATCTTTTAACATCAGCTCAAATCCCTTGCTTTGGCTGCTTTTGGTGTATTTGCTCACAAACTCCAGGTTTTCTTTGCTATACAGGTCTTTTTGTGTAGCCATGTAAGCGCTGGCAAACTTTTCGGAGTTTTCCTCATCATAGGCGGCCTCGGCACTAGTTGCCAACTGTTTCAGGGTCTCAGGAGTAGCATTTCCCGACTCGCTTTTTTTCAGTAGCGTGTAATATTGGGTTTCTGGGTTTAGCGCCATCTTCGCTTTGGCGATAAATTCATCCGCCTCACCGCCGCCTACAATACGGTGTACAAGCTTGCCCTGTGGAGAAAAGATCAGGAAGGTAGGATAGGCATTTATCTTGAACTCTTTGCTCATCGATTTGGCATCCGCATACCAGCTTTTAACTTCTTCGCTGTCATTTTTGGTCTGATCGAACTGTACCTTAACATTTACAAAGTTTTTGTTGAAGAATTCACCGACCTTTTCCTGCGGAAAAATGGTACTGGCCATGTATTTGCAGGGGCCGCACCAGGTTGTAAAGCAGTCTACCAAAAGGTATTTGTTCTCTTTTTTAGCTTTATCTTTTGCCTGCTGCCAGGAAAGTCCATGCTCAAAATGTGTGCCTTTAACTTGGGCCGTACCAATAAAAGGCAGCAGCAGGAATATTAAAAATAATTTTTTCATACAGTTTGTTTTCTATGAGTTTCTTTGGGTGATTAAATTTTAACGGGACATCTCTATCATGGCTGAAAGTTGCCTGACAGCAACCTCATTTGGCCAAAGTAATCCCAGCTCTTTGAAACGTATTTTACCGTTGCCATCAATAATAAACTTCGCGGGGATTCCTGAGACGCCAAATGACGATACTGCAGGATTCTTTTTTGTAACGGGATCTTTAGTATCCATATACAAAGGCAAATCCAGGTTATGGGTTAACAAGTAATTTACAGCATCAGGTTTTGGGTTTGGAACCGTTTCCCAGGTGTGTATAAACAGAAACTTTACCGTCGGGTCGTTTTTATATTTATTAACCATCATTTGCATCGCTGGAAGCGACTTTTTACAGGGCCCACACCAGGTTGCCCAAAAGTCGAGAACAATGGTCTTTCCTTTAAAGTCTGACAAGGATACTTCTTTACCATTTATGTCTTTAACTTTAAATTCAGGTGCCTGCTCCGTTATCATTTTGGCTGCTATTTCTGCTTTATATTTGTCGTCAAACTGCTTGGTTAAAGTAGCCAGGTAAGCATTTGAATCTTTTCCCGGATGCACATTTATATAGGCCTTTTTCAGTTCATTCTTAAAATCATCATCGGCCAAGCCTAACAAAACTGCTTTTTCCAGCTCTGGAAGCGCTTCCTGGTACCTGCCTGTTTTGCTCATCAAATAATAATATTGCGCGGTTAATCCTGCACTTTTTCTGGCGGCCTGCTCATAGCACTCCTTAATGGCGGCAAAAGCTTTGTTATGGTCGCCCATTTTATCTGCCACCTGACTATATAGTTGTAACAAAAATAACCGCTCTTCTTTCGCATTTTTTGGGTTATTCAATTCTTGTCCAACTAATGTTTCAGCAGCTTTCAAATCGTAGGTCATAATGCCTGTCGCAACTGTTTCAACATACATGATCCTTGCGGTCTGTTCAATCTGGTTGAAGTAGTGTAAAGCCTTGGCTGAGTTTTTTGCAATCACAAAGTTTTCGGCCAATTTAGCTCTGTATTGGTCAAAATTGTCGTTCGGATGGGCTTTGACCAAACGGTTAAGAATGGCTTCTTTTTCTGAGAGATCAATAAAGATCTTCAGAGAATCTAAACTTGCCTTATATGCCGGCTGTGCCTGCTGAGTAAATGCAGACTTTCCGATAGTCAGGATTGCAATGAGCAGGACTATTTTTTTCATTATCGTATTTGTTAAATAATTAATATAATTCAATTGGGTGTTTACAGGTTATCTCTGGCAGGGGCAATTTGTATAATTTCACCAAAGCCGGTAAATTTCTTGGCATAAGTACCATTACTAAATTCCCCCTGACCATTGATGCTGAAATAATAAACTTCACCCGTTGCACCATTATTAACACCGATTACCAATTGTTTACTGGTGCTACGCAACATTTCAATGTCTTTAATTACGTATCCTGATGGGAACGTGTAAATCAGACGTGCGGCGTTTGCAAGCATATCGTACAAATAAACCTTGTTGCCAACAGTGTAATAAAG
>CBFGNP010000498.1:0-4076 GCA_965650095.1 uncultured Pedobacter sp.
TATCGAACCAGGTAAGAAATAGATTTCATCTATAATCACATGCTAAGACAATTTAAAGCCTATTTACAAAACAAAGTAGCCCTGACAGACGAGCAGTTTGCGCTGATATCTGACAAGCTTAAAATCAAAAAATTTGAAAGAAATGAGATGATCCTGATGAAGGGTGAGGTTTCAACACACGGCTATTTTGTTATGAGTGGCTTACTGCGCAGCTATTCTATCGACAGCAAGGGAAAAACACATATCATTCAGTTTGCGCCCGAACAATGGTGGCTGTCTGATCGAAATGGGATGCTTTTTAATGAGGCCTCGGATTTTTTTATTGATGCGATTGAACAGACTCAGGCGATATTAATCCCAAAAGATTATATCAATGAAGCCGCCAAAATTGTACCCTGCATGCATGACCTTAACCATACCATACTTAACAACTCTATCAGGTTCATGCAAAAAAGAATCAATATGTTACTTAGTGCAACGGCTGAAGAACGCTACCTGAATTTCATAAAACTTTATCCAAATCTTACCTTAAGGGTGCCGCAATGGATGATTGCCTCCTATCTAGGCATTACGCCCGAATCATTAAGCAGGGTTCGCAAAGACCTGGCACATAGGCATTTCAAAACTTGATGTTTTCTTATCATACATCAATGTTCCGTTAAACCTATCGCTATACCTTTGTGTTGTCAATCAAAAGAAATAAATAAAACAACAACATTATGGCAACTACAAACTGGGTTTTAGACCCTACACACAGCGAGATCCAATTTAAAGTAAAACACTTAATGATCACTACCGTAACTGGCAGCCTGAAAGTATTAAATGCTTCTTTAAGCTCAACCTCTGACAACTTTGAGCATGCGCAGGTTAAATTTGAAGCCGAAAGTGGATCTATTGACACCGGTAATACCGACCGTGACAATCACCTGAAAAGCGGAGATTTTTTTGACGCTGATCAGTTCCCAAAACTAACTTTTGAGTCTACGTCATTTACTAAAGGGGATGATGACTACACGCTGGAAGGTAATCTGACCATAAAAGGTGTGAGCAAACCTGTAAAATTAAGTGTAGAATTTGGTGGCATTGCAACCGATCCATGGGGAAATACCAAAGCCGGATTCACCATCAGCGGAAAGATCAACAGGACGGATTTTGGTTTAACATGGAATGCGGCTCTTGAGACTGGAGGTGTAATGGTAAGCGAACAAGTTAAAATCGCAGGCGAATTACAATTCGTGAAACAAGCCTGATCACAGGTAACAGCATCCGGGTCATAAACAGAAAGGAGACAAAATGGAAGCGAATATAAAACAGGTGTCGGCCGTGTTAAGCGCACCGGCACCGCATATGGTTGGTGATGGATTTAGGGTACATAACTTTTTCCCTAGTGGTTACAGGATTAAAATGAGCCCATTCTTTTTGCTCGATTATAATGCTAAGATCAATTTTTCGGCCAGGAAAGACCCCCGGGGGGTTGGTGTACATCCGCATAGAGGCTTTGAGACCGTAACAATTGCCTATCATGGCGCTATAGCACATCATGACAGCGCAGGCAACAGTGGGGTAATTTATCCCGGCGACGTGCAATGGATGACTGCCGCTGGTGGAATATTACACAAAGAATACCATGAAGCCGAGTTTAGTAAAAATGGAGGCGATTTTCAGATGGTGCAATTGTGGGTTAACCTGCCTGCTAAGGACAAAATGACCAAACCTAAATACCAGGGTATCAAACATCAGGACATGGCCAGGCACGACCTTCCTGATGGCGTCGGAACAATTGAAGTCATTGCCGGTGCATACAAAGACACCATAGGCTCAGCAAGTACTTTTACACCGATCAATGTGTTTAATATACGCCTAAAGAAAGGCGGTAAAGCTGCGGTCAGTCTTCCGGCAAGTCACAATACCGGGTTTGTGGTTATTGAAGGCAGCATTAAAATAAATGGTAAGGAGACAGCCAATGCCGACCAGTTTATCCATTTTAAGAATGAAGGATCTGAAATTAACATTGAAGCCCTCGACAATACTGTGGTACTTGTACTTAGTGGGGAACCAATTAATGAGCCAATTGCACAGTATGGACCATTTCTGATGAACACAGCGGAAGAAATACAGCAGGCTATTAGTGACTATAACCAGGGGAAATTTGGGTTTTTAGAGTAGGAAAATTACCTTCTCTTCGAAGTCTGGCATCTCTTAAGCTCCTGAAGAAGGAGCAAAGAGCGCCTAGGACTTCTCTGAGAAGGTAATTTTCCTGATCATTGCAAACCTTGCAGGTGGACAAGCATAGTTTTTACAGCTCAGATATTTAATGGAGACAGCCAGCAAAGGTTTTGTTTCTTTAGCTCTTTGCGTTGTGACTCTGGAAAGAACAGGTTATTTTTAGCTGCACAGATAGTTTCTAACAGGAAGCAACCGACAAAAGCACAGATTTGTTCCTTTAAATTACCTCCTTGTGAGTCTGGAAAGAACAGACTATTTTTAGTGGCATAAATAGTTTCTAATAAGAAGCAACCGACAAAGCACAGGTTTTCTTTTTATTTGTGAAAGAAAAATTGCCTTCTCAGAGGACGGCCTAGCTTTCTTCGCCCTTCAGCGAAGCAATGCAGCCGTTGAAGAGAACGGTTATTTTTCCCTCTGAATTAGACAAACCGCATAAGCAACCACCCCTTCTTCCCTGCCGATAAACCCCATTTGTTCATTTGTGGTCGCTTTAATAGAAATGTCTTCTGTTGAGATACCTGCGGCTTCAGCGATGTGTTTTTGCATGGCAGGTATATGCGGATTTATCTTTGGTGCTTCCATACATAGCATCGCATCGATATTACCTATTTCGTAGCCTTTATTTTCGAGGAGCTTAACGGTTTCCTGCAACAGGATCAGACTGCTGATCCCTTTCCAGCGGGGATCAGTATTTTTAAAATGATAACCAATATCCCGTAAATTCGCTGCACCTAATAAAGCATCGCATATAGCATGTAAAAGAACATCGGCATCAGAATGTCCAAAAGCACCACTATGATGGTCAAGTTTAACCCCGCCAACAATAAATGGATGACCTTCCTTCAACTGGTGTACATCAAATCCAAAACCTACTTTAATCTTCATTCTATTTTATACTGGTGTTTGTTAATTATAATTAATAAGCTCTCTTTTGTTATACCTTAGGCTAACCTTTACTACGGTTCAGGCCCAAAGTTAAAGAGCATGGTAAATCTTAATGTGTTGGCCAAAGGACTCTTTTGCGTATTGGCAAGCAGGTAGGCAATATCAATATTAAATACATTGTATTTCAAACCTGCACCGAGTGTAAAATAGCGTCTGTTTCCTTTTCTAGGGCTTTCATAAAAATACCCTGCCCGGAAAGCAAATTGCTGATTGTACCAGTATTCCATTCCAGCAGCTATACTTACCTCTTT
This sequence comes from uncultured Pedobacter sp., assembly GCA_965650095.1. Classification (GTDB taxonomy): domain Bacteria; phylum Bacteroidota; class Bacteroidia; order Sphingobacteriales; family Sphingobacteriaceae; genus Pedobacter. Next base: position 3,423 of record CBFGNP010000498.1, read on the forward strand.
TACTTCTTCACTAAATCCTCCTGGTGCATCACTAAATGATCCGAAGATTCCTGCGGGCACGGAGCGGTCCGGATCCCTGCCCGCTATAATTCTTCCATTTGCATCATAAACCGGCTGGGTAGGTACAAGTAACTTATTAAGATCAAGCGCAAACGTAAACTGGTTATAATCATCGATAAGGAAAGTAGAGGCCCCACCTATTTTAAGATTCGAAGGCAAAAAATATGCAGGCCCGTTATCCGAATAACTAACCTTGGTACCAATATTGGAAATATTTATCCCTGCAGCAACAATGGCATCACTACCTAAGAAAATTGTGGGCTTTTTAAAATAACCAGATACATCGACGGCTAATGCCGTGCCTGCGTTCGTCCGCTGTCCGGATGTGAATTGCCCGGAAGTAAGATTGGAATAAACATACCGTAAGGAGGTTCCCAAAGAAAACGATTCGCTCATTTGCCTGGCATAGGTCAAATCAAAGGCGAGCTCATTCGGACTATATACACCCAGGTCATTTTGATTGATGTCCATCAACTGGATTTCACCAAGATTAAAATACCTTAAAGCCCCTCCTATTGTGGTCTTTTCATCAGGCTTATAAAAACCGCTTAAATAAGTCAGGCTTACATCCGGAACGAGGCTTTTTAACCAGGG
>CBFGNP010000499.1:0-4068 GCA_965650095.1 uncultured Pedobacter sp.
GGCTGAAAGCTACAGTTGCCGGAGGATCTTCTGTTCCGATACTGCCTGCAAATCTGACTTTGAAGTTGGCCAATGGCGAGCCAAGGCTGATGAGTTATGAGTCGTTAGCTGACGGAGGTTTTGCTACCGGAACAATGATGGGGTCGGGCGGTTTCATTGCTTTTGATGAAGATCAGTGCATTGTTAGGAACACCTGGAACTTTTCCCGTTTTTATCATCATGAGAGTTGCGGACAATGTTCGCCCTGCAGAGAGGGAACCGGCTGGATGGAAAAGGTACTGCACAGACTTGAATATGGACATGGCAAAATGAGCGACATTGATTTGCTGGTTGATGTGTCTAAAAAGATTGAAGGAAATACGATCTGTCCGCTTGGCGATGCAGCTGCATGGCCGGTTGCAAGTGCGATCAGACATTTCAGAGACGAATTTGAATGGCATGTAAAAGAGCCTGTAAAAAGCTTGAGTACAAATTATGGCTTGGCTAATTATGCTGAGCCAATTGCCAAAGCCGTTACAACAGAAAATTAACATCAGACAAAGAATTTCTTTAACAATGAGTGATAAAGTTAAGGTAACCATAGACGGAATAACAGTAGAAGTAGCTCCGGGTACCTCCATTCTGAATGCTGCAAGGCAGATAGGTGGAGATATTGTGCCACCAGCTATGTGCTATTATTCTAAATTAGAAGGAAGCGGTGGGAAGTGCCGTACTTGTATTGTTAAGGTAAGCAAAGGCTCTGAAAAGGATCCGCGCCCAATGCCTAAACTGGTCGCTTCATGCCGGACTACGGTAATGGACGGCATGGAAGTGATGAACATCACTTCTCCAGAGGTAATTGAAGCGCGCAGTGGTGTGGTGGAAATGTTGTTGATCAATCATCCGCTGGACTGCCCGATTTGCGACCAGGCAGGAGAGTGCGATCTGCAAAATCTTGGATATGAGCATGGTTTGCAAAAAACAAGATATGAGTTTGAACGCAGAACTTTTGAGCGGATAGATATCGGCGATAAGATCCAATTGCACATGAACAGGTGCATTTTATGCTACCGTTGTGTATTTACAGCAGACCAGATCACCAATAAAAGGGTCCATGGAATCTTGAACAGGGGCGATCATTCGGAGATTTCAACATATATTCAGACCGCGGTAGAGAATGATTTCTCAGGAAATATGATTGACGTCTGCCCGGTCGGAGCCCTAACTGACAGAACTTTCAGGTTCAGGAACCGGGTATGGTTCACCAAGCCTATTGATGCACATAGAGATTGCCCTACCTGCAGTGGTAAGGTGACCTTATGGTATAAAGGCGAGGATGTTTTAAGGGTAACTGCCCGAAAGGATATTTATGGAGAGGTGGAAGAGTTTATTTGCAACACCTGCAGATTTGATAAGAAAAAGACTGCTGATTGGGTAATTGAACATCCAACACCGATTAGTGATACCTCAGTGATATCCTCTAATCATTACGAAACGTTAAAGCCATTGCCGGTAATTCAGCCTAATCCGAAGTTGCAGCAGGCCAATAAGGTTGAACTTGAAAAAACCACTAAATTCTAATGGATATAGCTTTTGTAATAGAAAAATTTGTACTTGTAGCTATCATTTTTGGCATCAGCTTATTGATTGCCATGTACTCTACTTATGCAGAAAGAAAAGTGGCTGCCTTTTTACAGGACAGGTTAGGTCCTGACAGAGCCGGTCCCTTTGGAATCCTCCAGCCCCTGGCAGATGGGGTAAAAATGTTTATGAAGGAAGAGATCATTCCTTCGAATGCAAGTAAATGGTTGTTTATGGTAGGGCCTGGACTGGCTATGCTAACAGCTTGTATCGGTACTGCGGTTATCCCTTGGGGAAGTCCGATTGCCATTGGCGACAGGATCATTCCCTTGCAGGTGACTGACATAAACGTGGGCCTACTGTACATCTTCGGGGTGGTTTCTCTTGGCGTATATGGAGTAATGATTGGTGGTTGGGCTTCCAATAACAAATACTCGTTGTTAAGTGCCATCAGAGCAGCTTCTCAGAACATCAGTTATGAGATTGCCATGGGGCTATCGATCATCGCATTGTTGCTGGTCACACGCAGTATGAGCCTGAAAGAAATTGTAGAAGGACAGCATGGCTGGCACTGGAATGTGCTGTATCAGCCAGTCGGCTTTATTCTGTTTATGGTTTGTGCTTTTGCTGAGACCAACAGAGCGCCTTTTGACTTACCCGAGTGTGAAACAGAGTTGATTGGTGGTTACCATACAGAGTATTCCTCTATGAAGTTGGGTTTCTACCTGTTTGCCGAATACATCAATATGTTTGTTTCATCGGCGGTGATGGCAACTTTATATTTTGGCGGTTATAACTATCCGGGTATGGATTGGGTATTGGCCAATACAGGACCTGTTATAGGTCCACTCATTGGAACAGGTGTATTCTTTATTAAAATATTTGCATTTATATTTTTCTTTATGTGGGTAAGGTGGACGATCCCCCGTTTCCGCTACGATCAATTAATGAATTTAGGCTGGAAGGTATTGATTCCTTTGGCGATAGGGAATATAGTGGTTACCGCTGTGGTGATTGCAGTAATTGAAGGATTTTAACATCCACATCTGTGGAATAATAAGGAGGTTTAATGGAACCATTAACCAGTAAAAAGAAAGTATTAGAACAAAAGCCCTTAACACTTGCAGAGCGCATGTATTTGCCAGCTATTGCCAAGGGTATGTCTATTACCATCAGTCACTTTTTTAAGAAAGAAGCGACCATCAGGTATCCTGAGGTGGAGCGGGAGTTCTCTACCAATTTTAGGGGAATGCACTCTTTAAAAAGAGACGAAGAAGGAAGAGAACGCTGCACGGCCTGCGGATTATGTGCTTTATCATGTCCTGCAGAAGCCATCACGATGATTGCTGCTGAGCGTAAACCGGAGGAGAAGGACCTTTACCGTGAGGAAAAGTATGCGTCGGTCTATGAGATCAATATGCTGCGCTGTATATTTTGCGGACTGTGCGAAGAAGCCTGTCCAAAGGAAGCCATTTATCTGGACGGACCTATTGTCCCGTCCGATTATTTACGTAAAGACTTTATTTACGGGAAGGATAAGCTGGTAGAGCCACCTTTGAATAAGAAATAATAAACATATATAGCTTTAGGGCTATTCACATAAACAGTTTAAATATATATAAATGGGTACATCGGTATTCTATTTTGTTGCCACCTTAAGCGTCATCTTTTCACTGATGGTTATTTTCTCGAAGAACCCGGTGCACAGTGTGCTTTACCTCATCGTTACATTTTTTACTTTTACGGTACATTACATCCTGCTTAATGCACAGTTTCTGGCTATCGTCAACTTTATCGTCTACATGGGCGCTATTATGGTTCTGTTCCTGTTCGTGCTCATGTTGCTGAACCTGAACAAAGATAACGAACCGCTTAAATCAAACCTGGTTAAAATTGTTGGTGTAATTGCCGGATGTTGTCTGGTGGTTACTTTAGCAGGTGCTTTAAAGGCTACTGCGATCTCTGATCCGGTTGTATTGAGAAACCCAGACCTTGGCCTGGTTAAAAACCTGGGCAAAGAATTGTTTGGTCGATTTATGCTGCCATTTGAACTGTGCTCCATCTTATTGCTATCCGCAATGGTGGGTGCCATATTATTAACTAAAAAAGAAAAGGTATAATGAGCAACATTACTCATGAATTACAAGGGGTTCCGCTTAACCATTACCTCTGGCTTAGCGCAATCATTTTCACCATTGGTGTTATCGGGGTTTTAACCCGTAGAAATGCAATCGTTATTTTTATGTCTGTTGAGCTCATGCTTAACGCGGTGAATTTATTGTTAACAGCGTTTTCTGTACACAGCAATGATCCATCAGGTCAGATATTCGTGTTTTTCATTATGACCCTGGCGGCTGCAGAGGTTGCGATTGGCTTGAGTATTATCGTAATGGTTTACAGAAATACGCAGTCTACAGATATTAATGTGTTGAATCGCCTTAAGTGGTAATTATTAAGAAGAAATTATAAGATGATAAATTTAGTTTGGCTGGTTCCCCTGATTCCGCT
>CBFGNP010000500.1:0-4066 GCA_965650095.1 uncultured Pedobacter sp.
ACAGCTTTTTGGTAGAAGAAATTCAACAAAAAAGCCCGGAATGAAATTTGAAATTCATTCCGGGCTTTTTTATTTAAGATCAGTTAATACTTAAACACTTTCCCATCTACCATAACTTCCTGAGTTTTTTCATCAAACGTCGCTTTTTTGCCAGTCCTTACCGCAGCATTGGTCATGATGTTGGCTACAGAGTGGTAATAACCTGCTTCGACAGGTGCATTCGTTTCCTTACGGCTCCTCACACATTCCATCCAGTTGCGCATGTGCGCAGAGGTCAGCTTATCGCCACCGGTATTGGCCGATGCCGCAACCTGTTCCACCATATCGGTCAGTTTCAATTCAGGTAATAAATTAGGCTTCATCTTCATGGCGGCAGCTGCCTTGGCGGTTAATCCACCAACAGGTGAAACCATATTGGTATTCAGGTTCAGCTCACCACCGTTTGAATAATAGATCTCAGCAGGATGCTCGTCACCATTGTGCATTCTTGAGGTAAACACCACCTGAAAACCGTTGTTGGGATCGTTCGGCTTACCATAGTCAAATACTGCTGTCGTCGTATCCCAGTTCCGTCTCCCATCTTTCCATTGATAGATGCCTCCGTTGGCAACCACACTTCTTGGATGTTTTAAATCGGTGAACCAGTGCACCGTATCGATCTGGTGCGACATCCACTGTCCTGGCATTCCCGAAGAATAAGGCCAGAACAAACGGTATTCAAGGTATTTTCGTGGATCCCATTCTTCAAATGGACGGTTAATTAAAAAGCGTTTCCAGTCTGTATCCTCCTGTTTCAGTCTGGCCACCAGGTCAGGCCGGCGCCAGCGCCCTGGCTGGTTTACATTCCAGCTCAGCTCTACCATGGTAATGTCGCCGAACTTGCCATCCTTAATAAATTTTGAGGCTGCTTGATAATTGCCACCGCTACGGCGTTGAGAACCGATCTGCACGATCTGTTTAGAAGCTTTCACGGCCTTCAGGGCCATACGCGCATCTTCCATGGTCTCGGCAAAGGGTTTTTCGCAATACACATCGCATTTGTTGTTCACCGCCTCAGCAGCGTGGGTAGCATGCTGAAAATCTGCAGTACTTACAATTACCGCGTCAATATCTTTTAAATTGTAAAGCTCATCATTGTTCCTGCAGGCCGTAATGTCATGCCCGAATTTTGACTTCAAATGCTCCACACCGAGTCCCCGGCGATAGTTCCAAAGATCTGATACCGCCACAATATCAAAATTCAATTCCTTGTTATGGTGTAGAAATGAAGGCAGGAGGGAATCTTTAAAGCGGTCTGAAAAACCAACTATTCCAACTCTCACCCGGTCATTTGCGCCTATAATATTTCCATAACTTTTAGCACTTAAACCCATAGTTCCCAGGTAGGTACCCGCTGCTGCAATGGCAGACTGTTTAATAAATTTTCTTCTTGAATCTAACATGATCGCTAATTTTTAAGTTCTTTTAATTTAATACTTCTAAAGGATACATGATCGCCATGGTCCTGGATCAGGATATGCCCTTTGGGCGCCATACCGAAATCTTTCCAGCCTTTATATTTACTGTCGGCAACCAAAGCCTTAAACTCGGCCGATCCCCTTACATATTCCAGGATCTTAAACCCGTTCAGATAATATTCTATTTTATTATCCGGATGAACCAGGATCAGGCCCTTATTCCATTCGCCGATTTTTCTTTGTGCATTCGGGATCTTTTTGCTGGTGATCAGGTCGTACAATGACCCAAGAGTACGGTTGCCGTTCTTACCCAGTTTCGCATCCGGATGCCTCACATCGTCAAGGATCTGATATTCCGGCCCTATAGCAGAGCCTTTGTTACCTTCGGTGAGCGTTACAAAATATTTAACTCCGCTATTGGCACCCTCAGTAAGCTTAAAATCAAACTTCAGCGCAAACGCACCATACTCTTTCTCCGTCACAATGTCGCCACCATTGGTAGATTCTGCTCCGTTAGATTTCGATACGCTTAGCTCACCATCTTTAATCTCCCATCCTTTCTCGGGAAAGCCTTTTTTGTAGGCTCCTTTCCAACCTTTTGTTGTTTTCCCATCCCATAACAGGCTATATCCATTTGCTTTTTCCGCAGCAGATAAATGATTAGGAATCATGTTCACGACATAAATATCGTTTGCAGCAGACGGCTTTAATCCTTCTGTCTGAATCCGGATATTTCTCCACCTGATCTGTTTTCCCGGTTCGTCATTTTTACCAATGGCATGCACCTGCAGAGCAATAAATCCGGAAGGAGTGAGGTCGTCAACTAAACTTGCCGTAGGTACGCCGTTTACCCAGGTCCTGATCGAGTTGCCAATGCACTCAATACGATATTTATTCCATTCCCCCTTTTTAAAGGCAGTTTTCCCTTTTAGGTTAAGATCCATAGGGTACAGCCAGCCACGGCGTGCCTCATCATATATACCACCACTGTAAGCCCTGTCCGACGGATCAACCTCTGCCTGATAGCCATGAACTCTTCCATTCATATAATCCGCTTTGCTTTCACTTCTGAACTGTATCCCAGAATTCATTGCATTGTCAACCAGCAATTCGACTTCAAGAATAAAGTCGCCATAATTTTTTTCCGTGGTCAAGAAAGAGTTGGGCGTGTTCGCGACAGTTGTCCCAACAATTTCTCCGTTTACAACTTCGTATTTGGCTTTTCCATTCAGCCGTTTCCAACCCTTCAGGTCCTTTCCATTAAATAGGTTTTGCCATTTCCCCTGTTGTGCCTCTGCATTCGTCAGGGACATCCCCAGCATTAAACCTGTTAAAATTAATAATCGTGTGATCTTCATTTGTGTTTATTAGTTCTTGGTTAATTATGTATGTATTAAATCGATTTATTTACTAAAGTCGGCCGCCTGTTTGTTCAGGGCTTCAGCCGTTTGCTTTTTACCGGAACCGATAATCACTCTGTACCGGAAGGTTACCGCCTCTCCGGGCTTTAAAGTCAGGTTCATGTGTTCTTTGCCATTGCTGAAAACAGCCTGTCCCAATGGATTAGCAGCAAACAAGCCATAATCCCTGGCGTGCCAATAGGTAGGGTAGCCCGGGTTTTTCGGATGATCAATCACTGCTATTGAAACCGGTTGCTGATCCTTTTGCCCGAACAACAGACACCAGTTGCCACGCGTACCCCAGGCATCATTCCCTTTTTTCCCCGCACTGGTTAGGTAATCGCCGTTGGCGCCATTTTTTGTCGGCGCTATTTTCGTTACAATGCCCTGGTTATCCGTATAGGATTCTTCCTTGTCAGATGGTAGTTCCAGTTCTTTGGTTACCCTGATCCCCAGCATGCCATCCTTTACATCCTTGAAATAAACGGTATCCTTTTGTGCAGTCAGCGTAGTGATGCGGTCGATCGTCCGGCTGTCGTCAGTGCCACTAAAAATAAAAGAGGTTGCCTCTTTTAATAAAACGGTTTTATCCTGCTTCTCCCAGTTTGCTGTGTAGTTTAAGGTACCTTTAGCGTTACCATCTTTTACACTGACGACCTTTACATTTCTGATCCATCCGTACTTCGATTTCTTATCTGCCGGAATATTGTAGGAGTTGTTCCAGAAATCGAGCCCGTTAACACTCTCATAGTTAAACCAGAGACCAACATGATGAGGGTGATCGGTACGTTCATTAGCCCGTCTATCCAGCGGAAAACCCCTGGTAACCGTAAGGCCACTGGCTGTTTTTAAAGGATACAAGACTGGTTTTTCCAGGTTATCCGGATAAATGAAGCTGGTAAAGGGTTTCCCATCTATCAAAACATCAACTTTCTGCTGTTCCCCCTGTTTAAGAAAACTTACTTTTTTAGTCTGTGCGTTTAGCTGCATGCTCAAAAGGCAACAGCCAATGATCAGGTATTTATTCATTATATTTGGTCATAATTAGCTGCCTAAAGCAAAAAAGCGAATGTCATAACAGCCTAAGTTTAGCTAAATATACCTTTTCTTAAGGTAAAACTGTTCCAAAAAAGATGATCTATACCTAAAAAATTACGAAAACGATTGAGTAAAACAGGAAAATTATGAACCGGAAACACTTTCTTTCTT
>CBFGNP010000501.1:0-4063 GCA_965650095.1 uncultured Pedobacter sp.
CTTGATGTGCAGGTTATCCCACCTGCCCCATTGAATGGATACATGATCAAAAATAATATCGGTCAGGTTGTCGGCCACCACTGTACAGGAGCCTCTAGACATATTAATGCTTCCTCTGAAGCGGATATACCTGACGATTGTGCTATCCTTAAAGGATACCCCATTTCCATAAATGGTGATCCCTTCGCCTGGTGCGGTCTGCCCGGCAATGGTTGTCCTTGGGGAAACGGAAATCTTTCCCCCGATCTTAATGACCCCTGAAACATCAAAAATTATGGTTCTTCCGGGCTGACTTACAGCATCACGAAAGGAACCCTCACCGGAATCATGAAGGTTGGTCACCCGGTAAACCGAGCCACCACGGCCTCCGGTTGCAAAACGACCGAAGCCTTCGGCCCCGGGAAAGGCCAGCTGCTGGGCATTAACATTGTAACCAAATAAAACCAAAATTAACACGCCACATAACAGTTTTAAAAAGCCGCTGGCTTTCACTGGGGTTCCAATCATTACATTCCGGTAAGGGTGATTCTTTTTTAACATATATTTTTCAATTAGTCTTTCTCGATATCATTCTTCATCATGCCTGCTCTATATAAGATTCTTAGCATCCTCTTCTTAAAACCGGGTTATTTCAGTTTAAAAGGTAAATACCAGTTGGTTTTATTGGCCAGCCGGGACCGTACAAGTGCAGCCAAAGCCCCATCGCCGGCGGCTTCAAATTTGGCAGCAATCTTATCAGCCAGGTAATTTGGGTCAGTAGCTTCTCTGCGCAGGGCGATGCGCAGCAAGTCCTGCCAGCGATAGCCTTCAAATGCAGTTTCCAAAGCCTCTTCCGCTAAGATCTTATCCTCCACCTCAAGGATATTTGTGGTTTCGGTAATCGGAACATCCATGTTAACCGCACGGCCCCTGATTCCTGAATTCCGGTACCAATTCCCTCTGATGGTTCCACCATCACCATTAAAATCAAAAGGATATACATCTGGTACACCATTATAGGTTGACTTGGTACCAAATGCAGCTTTGATTCCGCTGTTGATCAATGCTCCGGCTAAAAGCTTGCGATCCAAGCGGTTTGCCGCTTCGGCATAACGCAAATGCAGGATCGCTGCGCGGTAAATAACCCATACCCCTTTTTTCTCAAAGGGTTCGGTTAAACTGTAGTTAGGTGTAAATTTCAAAACTTCTGGCTCTATCCCATTGAAATAGCGGTAAGACATATTTAGCCCTCTGCGATCGGTTAAGCTGCCATCTGTCCGGACCTGAGCGTCCCAGTTTTTGACCGATAAAGCAGAAGGCTTAACCAGGTAACTTCCAGATGTTGAAAACAACTCCAGCAATGGGTTTCCGGGTGAAAAGCTACTGCTGAAAGGCAGGGTCCACATCCGTTCCCAGTTTTGAATTCTATTCGCCAGCGGCGCACTGAATATACTTGACCATGGATTGACGACAGCGGTTGTTTTCAGGGAGTGATCAGTTGAATTATCATCTCCAACACGATACGTATCATAAAGATCCACCTGCTGATCGGCACTAGAACTCAAATTGGTTCCAGTCTCCATCACATCTTTATAATAACTTGCAGCTTTGAGATAATTACCCTTCCAAAGATTTAAGTCTGCCAGAAAGGACCTGCGATGAATGAAGAATTTAAATACCCCATCTTTGATCAGGTACACATCCATAGGGAGGATGAGTGTTGGGCTGGCTGAAGAGGTATTTTGATTTAAAAATTCTCCCGGAGTCGCTTCAGTTTCGGCAATCAAACGTGTTAACAAATCGTCGAATGAGACTTTAGGAAATTTGCTTTCATCCTTCAGGTCATTAATATTGGTCAGGGCATCCGTTACATAGGGTATACTTCCATAATGAATCCCCAACTGGAGGTACAACCAGCTGCGCAAAAATAGAATGTCCGTATAGCGCTGATAGTACTCTGTATGATCAAGCAATTTCTTATCACGCATGATATTAAAGTTTTTCAAAGCGTCATTACAATTGATGATCACCTCATAAAAGGGCTTCGGATCTGCATAGGGATTGTCGGCCGCCACCGTTTGTGTCCCCAACTGTTTCAGGTAATTGTTTGCATTAGGCGTTACGTCAAGTAAGTCGGCCCTCAGTTCATTTAACAATATATATCTATCGGCCAACCTTACAAACTTGCCATAAATACCCAATACGGCGGCATCCGCATCATACACATTCCCATAGGTCTGAGCTGCTTCCAGGGCATCCTCCGGCGCTATGTCGAATGTTTTTTTACACGACGTGATGCTGCTCAGGCCCAGCATAAGCAATAAACATTTTATAATTGTGATGGATAAGTTCTTATTCATATCAATATTTTTTCTTTTTCTATAAGTACTACAAACCAATTCTAACACCGAGCTGCATAGATTTAAAACCCGGCTCCAATCCGGTATCCACACCTCTGGCAAATACACTGGTGCCAGCACTAAATTCAGGATCATAGCCCAGGTATCGGGTGGCCGTAAACAAATTATTTGCGATGGCATACACCGTAGCCGAACGGATAAATGCTGCTTTTACCGGCACATTATAGCTCAGGGATATCGTTCTTAATTTCAGGTAAGACCCATCTTCTATCCAGCGGTCTGAAAAACGTGCATTGCGGGAAAGATCCCCCCATGAAGCCCGGGGTGTATTGGTGACCTGGCCGTCAGTTCTCCAGCGGTTTAAGGCTGCCTGACTTTGGTTGTCATATCCGCTCATGCTTTCCAGACCCGCCCTGGTACTGTTATAAATGTCATTGCCATAGCTAAATGTAAACAAGGCATCCAATGACCAGCGTTGGTAAGTAAGTTTATTGCTATAGGATCCGGTAAATTTCGGATTGGGGTTGCCGATTAACTGGCGGTCATGCTCATCAATCAGCCGGTCGCCATTCAAATCGGCAAATTTCATATCTCCACCCTGAAAAGGAATAAAAGCACCATCAGCTGTTTTATTGCTTAGGCCAGAAGCGAGCGCAGCCGCATCCGACTCATATACTCCATTGGTTTTATACCCATAAAATAAATTAGCAGTCTCATCTATCTGCGTGATAATGGTTGCGCCACTATAATTGGTAAGCAGTTGTTGATTGCCACCGAGACTGCTTATTTTATTCCTGTTCAGCGCATAAGTTAATCCCATATCCCATTTAAGATCGCTCCGGTTAATTAGCCTACCGTTTACTGCCAGCTCCAATCCTTTGTTTGCCATGTTTCCACCATTACTCAAGGCATAGCTAAATCCGGTTGAAGTGAATAAAGGCTCATAGATAAGCATATCTGAGATTTTGTTATGGTACAGATCCAGGCTGATGTTTAAGCGCTCCTTTAAAAAGGAGGCATCTAAACCCACATTTAACTTTTCATTGCTTTCCCATTTCAAAGCAGTGTTGCCAATATTGCCTCTAACCAGTCCCTGACGGCCCAGGAAATTCTGAGATATATAATATGATTTTGCCGTATAATTACCAATATCATCATTGCCAGTCAAGCCATAACTTGCACGTAATTTTAAACTCTCCACAAACGCGCTGTTGGCCATGAAATCTTCAGATGACACTAGCCAGGAAGCCGCGATGGATGGCATAACGACCATTTTAATGCCATTCAAAGTCAGCACATCAGGTATGTCCTTACCAAAACGGGAGGAAGCATCCGCAGCTATATTGAGGGAGAGGAAATATTTGTTATAGGCCTCGTAGTTGACATTGAAATAGTTGTTCAGCCAGTTCCATTTACCCAGTGATCCGCCAATAATGCGAAGCGTACTTTGGGTACCGCCAAGGGTTACAAAATCATCACTGGCTGTATTGTAACTGGTACCATTGTCCAGTTCCGAGTTGCTGCTCTGAAATCTGAAGCCCAGGTTTGCACTTAACTTACTGAAATGATTGAGGTCTTTTTTGTATGACATCCAGGTATCGGTATTTACGGCAAACAGGCGTTGTACACCTGCGGCAACCTTATTGTAACCTACCGCTGTTGGCAATACCACTGGTACCATACCCAGCTGAGGGGTAGAATAATTCTCCCTTACTTTGTCGTAC
>CBFGNP010000502.1:0-4059 GCA_965650095.1 uncultured Pedobacter sp.
AAAAGACAAAACACTTGACTTGATCAGAAAAGATCTGGGCCAGGTTGATCTCGTGGTTTATAGTTTAGCTTCACCAAGAAGAGTACATCCTAAAACAGGCCTGATACATAATTCGGTGTTAAAACCAATTGGCGATGAAATTTTTACCAACAAAACAGTAGATTTTCATACTGGCACCGTATCAGAAGTTTCCATTTCGCCAGCTAACGAAGAAGAAATTGAACATACTGTGGCGGTTATGGGCGGTGAGGACTGGGAAATGTGGATGGACGCATTGAAGGCCGCCGGTTTGCTGGCTCAGGGAGCAACTACCGTGGCCTACTCTTACATCGGGCCAGCTTTGACAGAGGCAGTATACAGGAAAGGAACGATTGGCAGGGCCAAAGATCATTTGGAGGCCACCGCATTTACCATCACAGATAAATTGAAAGACCTGAACGGAAAGGCTTTTGTTTCTGTTAATAAAGCGCTGGTTACACAGGCGAGTTCGGCTATACCGGTCATCCCTCTTTACATATCCCTGCTTTACAAGGTGATGAAAGAAAAGAACCTGCATGAGGGTTGCATTGAGCAAATACAACGGTTGTTTGCCGAAAGGCTGTACCATGGCAATGAATTGCCAACCGATGAAAGCGGCAGAATCCGCATTGACGACTGGGAAATGCGGGAGGATGTCCAGCGCCAGGTTGCCGAATTATGGACTTTGGCAACGGCCGAAAGCTTACCGCAGATTGGTGATCTGGCTGGCTATAAAAGGGACTTTTTAAATCTGTTTGGCTTTGATGTGGCTGGTGTAGATTATGAAAAAGACGTTGACGAAATGGTTGAAATCCCTGGGTTGGTCTAGTTTTTCAGAAATGTTGTACTTTTCGACCATCAGCTATCCTAATGTTATAAAAATATTAATCATTTAGCGGCGGGCTGAAAAGAACGTCTGAACATTCATTAAAAGGCCTTTTTTAATGCTGTTAGTGTATCTTTAACACTACAACACCCTGATAATAAATGCGTTTAGATGTGGTTCTTTTAGTGTAATTGTAATATTTTTGCTGCACTAATACTAAAACCATGAACATTAAGAAAGTTCTGATTGCCAATCGGGGCGAAATTGCCATCCGTATAGAGCGTGCCTGTAGTGAACTAGACATTCAGACTGTAGCGGTTTATACTTATGAGGATAGATACTCGCTTCATCGGTATAAAGCCGATGAAGCCTATCAGATAGGAGAAGATCACGAACCACTGAAACCATATCTGGATATTGCCGGTATGATACAAATGGCTAAGTATAGCGGAGCAGATGCCATACACCCAGGATACGGGTTTTTATCTGAAAATGAAGAGTTTGCAAGGCAATGTGCTGAAAATCATCTCATCTTTATAGGCCCCCGGCCTGATGTGATGCGGGCTTTGGGTGATAAAGTTACCGCTAAAACTGTGGCTAAAACCGCCGGTCTGCCGATTATTGAAAGTAACGAACAAGAGCTGGACGCTATTGAGGTGGCACTTTCGGAGGCCCAGCGGATAGGATACCCGCTGATGATCAAAGCAGCATCAGGAGGCGGTGGCAGGGGCATGAGGATCGTAAAGAATGACGAACAATTAGAGAAGGGATTTTTTGAAGCCAGGAGTGAAGCTAAGAATGCCTTTGGTGACGATACGGTTTTTTTGGAAAAGTTTATAGACCGTCCACGCCATATAGAAGTGCAGATTGTTGCGGATAATTATGGTGAGGTGGTACATCTTTATGAACGGGATTGCTCGGTGCAACGCCGTTTTCAAAAAGTAGTAGAGGTCGCCCCTTCGTTAAATTTAAGTGAGCAGACCAGAAAGCAACTTTATCATTATGCCACGTCCATAGCAAAAGCAGTAAAGTATAATAATGTTGGAACGGTGGAGTTTTTGGTTGACCAGCAGGAAAATATTTATTTTATAGAGGTAAATCCAAGAATACAGGTTGAACATACGGTTACCGAAATGATTACCGGAATTGACCTTATAAAAACTCAGCTATATATAGCGGATGGTTTCCATCTGGCCGATAAAGAAATAAACCTGTCTAGTCAGGATACCGTGATGTGCAATGGTTTTGCAATGCAGTGCCGTATTACCACCGAGGACCCTGCAAATGACTTTAAACCGGATTACGGTACGCTGATTACGTATAGAAACGCGACCGGATTTGGAATACGGCTTGATGAGGGCAGTACCTACCCGGGAATGAAGATCAGTCCCTTCTTCGATTCTATGCTGGTTAAGGTAAGTACAAGTGGTCCTACGCTGGAAGATGCGGCCAGAAAGATGAACAGGGCCCTGCGTGAATTCAGGATCAGAGGCGTTAAAAATAATGTACAGTTTCTTGAGAATTTAATAAATCACCGGACTTTTATTCAAGGAAAGGCAACAGTCAATTTCATACAGGAACATTCCGAACTTTTTGAATCTCAGAAGCGTTTGGACAGAGGAACGCGAATTTTAACCTACCTAGGCGAAGTGTCTGTAAATGGCAACCCGGATGTAAGGGTTGTTGATGAAAATAAAAGACTCGATAAGCCGGAAATACCAGGTATTGATCATTCCATTTCCTACGCAAAAGGTACTAAAGATCTTTTAACGGAGCTGGGACCTGAAGGTTTTTCAGAATGGCTTAAAGCGGAAAAAAAAATACATTATACCGATACCACTTTCAGAGATGCCCATCAATCTTTGCTGGCTACCCGCATGCGCAGCTATGATATCCTTAAGGTGGCAGAGGGATTTGCCAAGCATCATCCGCAAACTTTTAGCATGGAAGCATGGGGCGGCGCAACGTTTGATGTTTGTTTAAGATTTCTACATGAAGATCCTTGGCGGCGCCTGGAAAAGCTAAGAGCAGCTATGCCCAATATATTGATCCAGATGCTGATCAGAGGATGTAACGGCGTTGGCTATGCTGCTTACCCGGATAATTTAATTGAATCATTCGTTGAAAAGAGCTGGGAAAAGGGAGTTGACATTTTCAGGATATTTGATTCCCTGAATTGGATGGAAAATATTGCTCCATGTATAGAAATGGTGCGCAGGAAGACGAAAGGACTTGCCGAAGGTACACTGTGTTACACCGGTGATATACTTGATCCTAAGCGCAGTAAATATAGTCTGGACTACTATCTAAAGCTTGCCAGGGACCTTGAAAATGCGGGGAGCCATATTCTTGGGGTTAAAGACATGTCCGGCTTATTAAAACCTTATGCGGCAAAACTGTTGATTGAAGCCTTAAAGGATACCGTCAAAATACCGATCCATTTACATACGCACGACACCTCTTCCTTACAGACGGCAACCTATTTGATGGCCATAGAGGCTGGCGTTGATGTAATTGATTGTGCTTTGGGCGCTTTGTCAGGTACAACGTCCCAGCCCAATTTCAATTCAATTGTAGAGATGATGCGCTTTCATGAACGCGAAAATCCATATGATCAAAAATCTTTGAATGCCTATTCCAATTACTGGGAGACCGTACGGGAATATTATTATCCTTTCGAATCTGGCCTAAAAGCAAGTTCTGCAGAGGTATTTGAGCATGAAATTCCCGGCGGCCAATATTCCAACTTAAAACCACAGGCAATTGCATTGGGACTAGGAGATCAGTTTGGGTTGATTAAGCAACGATATGCAGATGTAAATCATCTTTTTGGGGACATCGTAAAGGTAACACCCAGTTCTAAAGTAGTGGGGGATCTGGCCCAGTTTATGGTAGCTAATCAGATTACACCTGAAGATATTTTTGCCAAGGGAGAGCAACTTTCCTTTCCGGAATCTGTCGTGTCGTTTTTTATGGGCGAAATTGGCCAGCCTGAAGGTGGCTTTCCCAAAGAACTGCAACGCATTTTGTTAAAAGGAAAAACACCTTTTACGGATCGGCCGAATAAACATCTGGCATCACATGATCTGGAGCTGGAATTTGAGGCGTTTAAAAAGGTGTTTGGAGATGACCTGAGTTATACCATGTACCTTGCGTATAAATTTTATCCAAAGGTAACTGCTGACGCAATAAAAGTATTCAGGTTATACGGTGAT
>CBFGNP010000503.1:0-4053 GCA_965650095.1 uncultured Pedobacter sp.
CAGAAACCAGCGCCTTAACCTTTAGTCTGCTCGCGTTCACTACCCTGATTCCGGTTGGTGTACCGGGTGCGACTGAAGCCCCGAGCTTAAGTTCCATGGCGTCGACCGTTCCGGAAACGGGGCTTTTGATCTTGTTCATGGCAGCCTGCGACTTCAATCCGGCCAGTTGTTTCTCCAGTCCTTCCTTCTGGCTTTTGGCGGTCAGATACTGAACCTCTGTACCGATCTTCTGGTCCCACAGATTCTTCTGGCGGTTAAACACTGTCGTGGCCAGATCCAGCTGGGTTTGCATCTGGGCCACACTCTGCCGCAATACCTTGTCGTCCAGCTGCGCCAGCACCTCACCTTTGTGCACATTTTGCCCAACCTTGACAAAGATTGCAGTCACCGTTCCGGGTGACTCAGGCATAATGTTTACGTTGTCTTCTGCATCTACTTTCCCTTGCACTTCCACGTAATTTCTAAAATGTGTTTCTGACACTTCGGCGACAACCACATCCTTCCGGTCCACTTCTGTTTTTTTCTGTCCCAGTTCGGCTTCCAGCTTATCTATTTTCCCGTTTAGCGTTGTACGCTCTTTTTTAAGCTGTTCCAGCTCAGCTTTTTTGTCCTTTGGCTTGTCTGATGAACAGGAAGCCAGTAAAATGGCCAGGCCTATAGTATATAATGGTGTTTTCATCTTTATAAATATAATTTGAGGTTAATAATTGATTCTTCCTGCTGCCTGATCAAGATCCACCTTGCTGATCAGCAGATCGTATAGTGCAGTGATGTAATTGTTCTGTGCTTCCTTCTGCGAGGTTTCCGCGGTGGTTACTTCTAAGCTGGAACCTATGCCCTGCTCATATTTAATCCGCGTTACCCGCAGGATCTCTTTGGCAAGTGTTAAATTGCGTTCCTGGTTCTCTACCGATCGTGCATTGTTCAGATACATTTTCTGACTCGACGAAATTTCATTCGTTATGCCATTTTTTAAATTAAGCATATCGTTTTCCGATTTCCTAACCGCCAGTTTAGCATTGCGTACCTGGTAAATCCGCTGCCCTCCGTTAATTAAATTCCAGGAAAGTGTGAAGCCAATTACCGAGGTTGGAAAGCTCTGGTCGAAGTGCCTGGAGAAGTCGTCAGACTGAAAGTTCTTAGATGCACTGGCGAAACCTTTTAATGTAGGCAAAAACAGGCTTTTCTGTCTTTTTAAATCCAGTTCATTCAGTTTTTTCTGTGTTTCCAGCAGGGAATACTCAATTCTTCCCCTATATGCCGCTGTATCTGCCGTCAGAACAGCCACCGGTTCTGCCCTGGCATCACTGATTTTATCTGTAAGGACAAGATCCGCCTGAACAGGCGTGCCCATCTGAAATTTCAGCATATCGATATTCATCTGCAATAGACGGGTCACATTCTCCCGCTCGGTTTCCAGGTTATTTTTTAAAACCTGGAGCCTGTCTACATCGATCTTTTCCGAAAACCCGTTTTTGAACATCGCCTCTGTATCATTTAACGATTTAGTCAGCTGGGCAAGGTTTGCATCGATCAGGCCAAGTTGTTCCCTGCTGACCAATGCGGAATAGTAAGCCTTAGATACGGCAACTGCGGTTTCTATTTTTGTACGTTTGCTGTTCCTGACCGACAGTTCCTTATATGTTTTCGAAGCTTGCAAACCAACAATATAGCTACCGTCAAAAAGCAATTGGCTTAACTCAATACCGGCCGTAGAATTGTACTTTGTGCCAAATTTAACAGGAATAGGCGTACTGGAAGGCGGATTTGCAAATTCCCCAGGCAACAGGGTTGTTGGTAATCTTAAAAAATCCTGAAAATTAAAGCTGGTAGAAACCTGCGGTAAACCAATTCCTATGGTTTGCTTCACCGTATTCCTGGCAATTTCTTCATCAACTATAGCATTTAACACTGCTGTCTGGTGTGTTAATGCATAATCGATCGCAGCCTTCAGGCTAAAATTATAGCTTAAGGAATCAGTTCCCTGAGCCTTAGCCATAACATTAGCCGTGAGCAGCAGCATGATGATTAAATAGATTTTGTGTTTCATAGATATATATTGTTACTTTTTTTTAAATATTGTCCTGTTAAGGAATGCTTGGCATGAATTAAGTCGGCAGGAGTCCCGGTAAACACAATCTCCCCGCCATTTTTACCACCTTCCGGTCCCATGTCTATGATCCAGTCGGCCGTTTTTATCACCTCCAGGTTATGCTCTATCACAATAACCGAATTGCCGTCATCAACGAGCCGGTCAAGGATTTCCAGTAAATGCCCGATATCAGACATATGTAAACCTGTGGTTGGCTCATCCAGCACATAAATGCTGCCTTTTTTATGAAGATTGCTCGCCAGTTTAATTCGCTGGCATTCGCCTCCCGACAAAGTGCTCAAAGGCTGACCCAGGGTTAGATAATCCAACCCTACATCGTGTATCGCCTGCAAGCGGCGCTTCAGGTCTTTCTTATCAAAAAAATCAACGGCATCCTGCACGGTCATTTCCAAAACATCACTAATGGATCTCCCTTTCAATTGATAACTCAGTACTTCTTCCTTAAACCGTTTACCGCCACAGATCTCGCAAGGCGTTTTTACCGGCTCCAGAAAGGCAAGGTCGGTATAAATGAAGCCCAGCCCCTGGCAATTGGGACAGGCACCTTTTGAATTGAAACTGAATAAGGAGGCACTTACTC
Organism: uncultured Pedobacter sp.; assembly: GCA_965650095.1. Classification (GTDB taxonomy): domain Bacteria; phylum Bacteroidota; class Bacteroidia; order Sphingobacteriales; family Sphingobacteriaceae; genus Pedobacter. The sequence continues at coordinate 2,694 of CBFGNP010000503.1, forward strand.
CGTTTTCCTGTGCAAAGAGCCGGCGGATATCATCCATAATACCCGTATACGTAGCAGGATTGGAGCGGATAGAAGTGCTCACTGCCGATTGATCAATGATAACGGCTTCTGGATGCTGTTTAGCAAAAACATCATTGATCAGTGTGCTCTTTCCAGAGCCTGCAACTCCAGTGACCACGGCGAGAACACGCTTCGGAATATTCACCGTTACATTTTTAAGGTTGTGCAGCCTTGCGCCGCTGACCTCAAGATAACCATTGGCCTTCCGGTAGGCTGTTTTGGCAGGTAGCTTCCGGTTCATATATTTTCCGGTAAGGGTATCTGCACTGAGCAATCCTTCTACAGCGCCCTGATAAACAATTTCACCGCCATGGGTACCGGCATGCGGCCCGATATCCACCACGTGATCTGCAATCCGGATCACTTCGGGATCATGTTCTACCACCAGTATCGTATTCCCTTTATTCCTCAGCTGTATCAGCAGTTCATTTAAACGGTGTACGTCACGCGGATGCAGGCCAATGCTGGGTTCATCAAAAATGTAGATCATGTCGGTCAGACTGCTTCCCAGATGCCTCACCATTTTTATGCGCTGTGATTCTCCGCCGGAAAGACTGCCGGTCGACTGGTTCAGGCTCAGATAGCCCAATCCGATGTCAATCAGATGCTGCAGCCGCATCATCAATCCTGATGTCATTGGCCCCGCAACGGGATCATCAATAAGGGAAATAATCCTGATGAGCTCATCTACCTGCAGACTGGACAGCTCTGCGATGTTATGACCATTGATCCTGCTGTTTAGTGCCGCCTGGCTTAAACGCGTTCCTTTACAAAGCGGGCAAGGCGCAAAAGTTATAAAGCGTTCCAGGGTGCCGCGGGTATTTTCAGAGAGGATACTGGTATCCCTTTTTATGTACATCCTGTTAAATTTATCTACCAACCCCTCAAAGCTGACATTCAGCGGAACATTGTCCTTTTTTACCTGAAACTTTTTAGGCTTTCCATACAATAAGCTGTGCCATTCCTCCTCTGTATAATCACCAAGCTTTTTATCGTTATCAAAAAAACCCGAATACGCATAGGTATTAAAATACCAGCTGCCCACGGCAAACATTGGAAACAAAATAGCACCTTCATTTAGCGATCTGGACCGATCCAGGAACTTGTCCAGATTGAGCTTTACCGTTTCCCCCAAGCCATTGCATTCCGGACACATTCCCGCCGGATCATTGAAAGAAAAAGCATTGGAATAACCAGCGAAGGGCTTCCCCAGTCGGGAAAACAACAGGCGAAGAATCGAGTAGATGTCTGTTACGGTACCCACGGTAGACCGGGAATTACCCCCAAGGCGCTTCTGGTC
>CBFGNP010000504.1:0-4049 GCA_965650095.1 uncultured Pedobacter sp.
GCACCTATTAAGATTGCCGATCTATTCTATACTAAAAATGGTGTGCCAATGAATGAGGACAAAGACCTTAACTTCTCCGGAAGAAATGAACTGCGGACGGCCACCAGTGAAGAGCGCTTTGCGATTAGCCAGGGATACCAGACTGCGAGGGTTAATTTTGACCGTGAGCCACGTTTCTATGCCGATCTTGGCTTCGACGGTGGTGTTTGGTACATGATTGCCAATAACCCCGGTTCTGGCGGTAGCGATGAAGGTACATTTTACATGCAGGCGAAGTTCACTCAGCCTGGTAATTCAGGTGCTGAAGGCTATTACAATGAAACCGGATATTTCATTAAAAAACTGGTGGAAGCAAATCTGACCAATTCTTCTACTTCAAATACCGTAAAATCCTATGACTGGCCTGAATTCAGACTGGCCGATTTGTATCTGTTATATGCAGAGGCTGTAAATGAATCGAACGGGCCCACAGATGCTGAAATTTATAAATATCTGGATCTGATCAGGGTAAGGGCCGGACTTAAAGGTGTTAAAGAATCATGGGACGCTTCTGTGGTCGATGGACTATCAAAATTGGGCAACCAGGAATATGTAAGACAGCTGATCAGGCGTGAAAGGGGCATTGAGCTTGCTTTTGAAGGCAACCGTTTCTGGGACCTTCGCAGATGGAAAACTGCAGCATCAGAATTAAATGCGCCGATTACAGGCTGGACAATCAGCCAGTCGTCTGCTGTTGGCTATTATCAGACCAGGGTGATCTACAATCAAACTTTTATAGCACCGAGAGATTACCTATGGCCCATCCAGACAGGGGCTTTCAGAGTAAATACAAATTTAGTTCAGAATCCAGGATGGTAATCACCTTAAACTTTTTAAAATGAAATTATTAAAGTCAATTTTGATCATAGCGATAGCTTCCATCATCTTAAGCGGATGTCAGAAGGAAGTGATCGGGCCCTTGGGCAATAATGACACTCCTCCAGGCCCGATATCAGATGTTAAGGTTGTGAACCAGTCGGGACAGGCAACGCTTACCTACAACTTGCCAACAGATGTAGATATTGCTTATGTAAAGGCAGAATATACTTTGCTATCAGGAGCTAAACGGGAAGTAAGGGCCTCTTTTTATACCAGCCAGATGGTTGTTGACGGCTTTGGCGATACCGAAACGCATACCGTAACTTTGTGGGCGGTTAATAAAAGTGAAGTAGCATCTGCTCCGGTAACCGTTCAGGTGAAACCATTAGAAAATGCCATACAGATCGCCTTTAGGACCATGAAAGTGGTGCCTGCATTTGGCGGTGTAAACATTTCTTTGAAAAACATTGCGAGGGCCAATCTTTCAATTATCCCGATGCGGCAACAAGGCTACAAGGGTTGGGTAGCATTCGATGGGATTTACAGTGCTACACAAGATATCAGTAAAAATATCCGTGGTCTCGATACGGTTTCGGTTAAAATAGCAGTGCTTATCCGCGACCGCTTTTTGAACCAGACCGATACCCTGTTTACAGATGTCAAACCATTGTTTGAAATGCCTTTGGTTAAATCGCTTTATAAAACCATGCCTGGCATCATATGGCCTGGCGACCAGCGTGCTACTTTTTCAAACAATGGAACAGACCCGACCGGGGTTGCAAGAATGTGGGACGGAGAAACGGTTTCCTTCCCAAGTGTTGCTTATACCCCCCCTACGGTTACCGATCAGGGTCCCCATTCCATTACCTTTGACCTTGGACAGACTGCCCAGTTAAGCCGTTTGGTGATCTGGGACTATCCGGAAACCATCAGTGGACGAAAAACCTATTACTACCGTGGCAACATGAAGAACTTTGAGATATGGGGTTCTGCCAATCCAAATTCAGATGGCAGTTACGATAGCTGGTACAAGCTGGGTACTTATGTATCTGTTAAGCCTTCCGGCCTGCCCTATGGTGAAGTAAGTGATGAGGACCAGGCGACGGCTTCTGCAGGTCTTTCCTATGACCTGGATATCAACGTTCCGAAGCTCCGCTATCTGAGAATTAAATGCCTTAACAACTGGCAGGGAACAAACTTCCTCATGATCTCAGAAGTGCAGGCCTACGGTAATCCTAAATAACTAACTATTAATCGTGAAAAGTATGAAAAATATGCTCAATATCAGGTCTGTATTGTTCCTGCTAGCAATAATCATATCAGGAATTTCCTCCTGTACAAAAATGAATGATTTTAAGAAATATACAGCGGGTGGCGAAATAGTTTATACCGGAAGGGTAGACTCGCTCAAGATACGGTCGGGCCTTAACCGGGTGCTGGTCCAGGGATTATTTATTTCGGACAGAAAAGTAAGCTTGTGTAAAATATACTGGAACAGTCGCCAGGACTCTTTAATCGTTCCTGTTGCACGAAAGCTTGCCGTAGATACCCTTAGCAAATATGTAACTAACCTGAACGAAGGGACCTATAACTTTGAAATTATTACCTATGACGATCTCGGCCATCCATCAATTCCGGTTGTAAAAAGCGGTGTAAAGGTTTATGGGGCCAATTATGCGGCCTCTTTAATTAATATGCCACTATCGGATGTGTCTCTGGACAATACCACAGCAACGATTACCTGGGGCGGTCTGGATAAGACCAGCGGGGCAGTTTATATGGATATTTTTTACACGAATAATGCAGGCGTAAAAATTCGGGAGAAAAAGCTTGTCAATGCAGCGACCGCGCTGCTTACCGATTACAAATACAGGACTACGTTTGACTACCGTACGGTATATCTGCCCGATACTTCAGCGATTGACACATTTTATACTGCCTATCGTACAGGTGTAAATGCAAGAACTGATGTAACCGCCAGCTTCATCGACAACCCTGGTAAAATGGATCCAAAAAGTGTTACCGGTACCAAATTTACCGCGGTTAGCTTAACCCAGGGTGCAGTAATTAATGCTGTTACCTGGCGAAAACTAGCTGGCTGGACTTCAAATGCCCAGGCAAACAACTGGGGAACAGCCTACAATACCTTTGGAACCTGGGTAGAAAGAACAGCCGAAGGAATTGCCCAATTTGGGTCGATGTCGCTCGAGGCAGGTAAAAATACAGCCACACCGGCCTTAAATAGTATGACCAACGGTAAAATATATCAGACTAAATTACTGCCGGCAGGAGAGTATAGTTTAGAAGCAAGGGTAGGTAATGCAAGTCAAAACACGGCTATATATTTTGTTGCAAATGTTGGTACTCAAATTCCCGATATATCGGCTTTAACGGCTAAACCGACCTTGCTTAACCTGACCAACCCTAATGATGCGTCTTATATGCAGATCACTACATCAGCACAAGGATACAATATTGCTATCAATTTTGTACTGGAGCACCCTACCGAGGTGTCCTTTGGTTTCGTTGCTAACCTTACAGGATCGCTTACCGCCAACCAATACCTGAAAATATCAGGTGTGAGAATGAAGTCCCTTGCTTTTTAGCATATGGAGCACAAAAACTTCAAGGCAAATCTATTTGTCGCACTGGTACTGCTGGGAATCGGTCTAAGGCCATTCTCAGCAGCTGGTGCGGCATCTGTTGCGCTGGTTGATATATTGATCAACCAGGTTGCCTACAATTTGAAGGGGCCTAAGGTAGCCATCATAAAAAGTGATCAGCCATTGCCTGATCATACCGGCTTTCAGCTCATGAAACCCGGTAGTGATGTTCCCTTATTTTCGGGGAAAACAGGTAAATCAGAACGTGTGGCCGACTGGAGCCTGAATATCTGGTACAGCCGGATCAGTTTTTCAGGCTTTGCCCTCCCTGGAACCTATCAGATCCGATTATCAGTTGATGGAAAAACATACCGTTCCGCCAGCTTTGATATTGGCGAGGGAGCACTCGGCAAAATAGCTATTCCGGCAATTGCCGGGTTCTTCAACCATCAGCGGGCAAATTCAACGGAGGAACAGGAGGCTGATAAAAGCATCTTGCTTTATGGCAGCAATAAAACAGTTGATCTGAGCGGGGGGTGGTGCGATGCCTCAGGTGATGTCAGTAAATATTTTTCACACCTGGCCTAT
>CBFGNP010000505.1:0-4049 GCA_965650095.1 uncultured Pedobacter sp.
TTAAGAAGAGCTGGTCACCTCGCCGATTTTGTTGGGGAAGGCGGGGATATCGAAGAAGTTGCACAATTGTTTGCAGAAACTGTTTCTGGAAAAACGGTATTGTTTCCCAGGGCACAGGATTCGTTATTGAGTATCCAGAAGGCGCTGAAGCCGGATACGAAAGTGATTGATCTGCCTATTTATGAGACGGTTATTGAAGAGGATGTAGACCAGACCTATGCTGAGGTACTCATATTTACCAGTCCATCCAATGTGGATGCGTATTTTGTTGATAACCTGCTGCAACCTGGACAAAAAGTAATTGCTATTGGCAATTCTACTGCTAAAAAGTTTGAAGAAATGGGTGTAAAGTGCATTTTGCCTTATGCGCCTGATGAAATTGGCCTTGCTGAAGCCGTTTTTGGAATCGATTTATAATAGGATTAGTATGATACACCGTCCACGTAGATTAAGGAAAAACCCAGTTGTGAGAGAGATGGTAGCCGAAACCCGGTTATCTAAAGACATGTTCATTTATCCGTATTTTATTGTGCCGGGAAAAGATGTGGTTCATCCACTGGATGCCATGCCAGGCATCAGTCATTTCTCTGAAGACACGCTGATAAGAGATGTGGAGAAGGGATTAAAACTTGGTGTAAATAAGATCATGCTTTTTGGTGTAGGCGATGAAAAAAGTGAAAATGCAGCCTCTGCTTATCATGATCATTCCCTGGTTCCTTCGGCAGTACGGTTATTGAAAAAGAACTTTGGTGAAGATATTTATGTCGTGACCGATGTTTGTGTTTGTTCCTATACTACACATGGGCATTGTGGTATATTAAAGGATGATTACGTGCAAAATGACGAGACGGTAGCCCTTATCGCCAGGATGGCCCTTACCCACGCACAGGCAGGTGCCGATATGCTGGCTCCATCTGATATGATGGATGGCCGCGTCGCCGCAATGAGAAGCGTGTTGGATGAAGCTGGCTATGTGAATGCGGCCATCATGTCGCACGCAACAAAATTCGCATCCGCTTATTATGGTCCGTTTAGAGAAGCTGCAGATTGTGCACCCGGCAAAGGCGACAGAAAAGCCTACCAGATGGATTTTAGAAATCCGAATGAAGCACTCAGGGAAGCTTTACTGGATGAAAGTGAGGGCGCAGATGTATTAATGGTAAAGCCTGCCCTGGCTTATATGGATATCATGCACAACCTGAAACAGCATACTGATCTGCCCATTGCCTGCTATAATGTATCCGGAGAGTATTCGATGGTTAAAGCTGCTGCACAGCGGGGCTGGATAGATGAACAAAAGATAGTGATGGAAACCATGCATGCTTTTGCGCGTGCGGGGGCAAGTATCATCACTACTTATCACATCAGGGATATTGTTGAAAAGAATTGGATGTAAGGTTGCCTGACTTTAACAGGCGGCATACAGAATTGAAATAAGCATATGTTAGAATCTTTAAAAAAAATGTTTTCAGGAAATGAGGGTGAAGTGCCTGTTAATACAGGCAGTAAACCGGATATTTCCCGAGAGAAGTCGGCAGAATTATACGAAAAGGCAAAAAACTATTTCCCCGGCGGGGTTAACTCTCCGGTAAGGGCTTTTAAGTCGGTTTATGGCACCCCGCTTTTTATCCAAAAAGGGGATGGCTGTTTTGTATGGGATGCGGATGGTAATCAATTTATAGATTTTTGCGGCAGCTGGGGCCCATTGATCCTGGGTCATAATCATGCAAAGGTCAGGGAAAAAGTTACCGAGGTGATGCAGAACGGCATGAGCTTTGGTGCGCCAACGGCTTTGGAAAACGAACTGGCAGAACTGATCATTAAGAACAATAAACTGGTCGAAAAAATAAGGTTTACCAGTTCCGGTACAGAAGCGGTGATGTCTGCCATCAGGCTTGCGCGCGGATATACCGGCAGAGATAAGATCATTAAATTTGAAGGTTGCTATCATGGACACAGCGATTCACTGCTGGTAAAAGCCGGGTCGGGCCTGGTTACTTTTGGGGAGACCTCATCAGCCGGAGTGCCCAAGGCTTTTGCGCAGGAAACCATCGTGCTGCCATTAAATGACATGGAAGCTTTAAAGCAGGCTTTTGAGCAGTTCAAAGATCAGGTAGCTGCGGTAATCATCGAAGGTATACCTGCCAATAACGGCCTGCTGATGCAGGATGCTGCTTATATAGAATTTTTACAGGGGATCTGTAAAGAAAATAAAGCTTTATTGATATTTGATGAGGTGATCACCGGCTTCAGATTAGGTTTTGAAGGTGCTGCAGCCCATTATGGGGTTAAACCCGATATTATCACCTATGGTAAAATTATTGGTGGAGGCCTGCCGGTAGGGATGTATGGCGCTTCTGCTGAAATCATGGGTCACATTTCTCCTGACGGAGGGGTTTACCAGGCTGGAACGCTGTCGGGAAACCCGGTTGCTATGGCTGCGGGCATCGCTCAACTGACAGAATTGCTGCGTTCCGGATTCTATAAAGACCTGAACAATAAAACCAGTGAATTTGCAGAAAGCATACAACGTTTCGCAACAGCCAGAAACTATAAAGTTAGGGTGTTTTACGTAGGGTCCATTTTCTGGATTGCCTTTACAGAGAAAGACAAGATCCAGACTGCTGATGATATTGATCATGCCAGCATGGAGAAATTTAAAATCATGCACCGGGAGTTGTTAAACAGGGGTATTTATTTAGGCCCTTCAGGCTATGAGGTGGGCTTTGTATCTGCTGCACATACGAAAATAGAACTTGAAAAAGCCAAAAGAGCCATATTTGAGAGCCTTGATGTTGTTTTCAGGAACAAGTAAATAATGGTATATTTATAGTAAATATTATAATCTTGAAGAAATCGATCGTTATATTTTATTTCATGCTCCTGTATGCGCTGGTGCAACTGATTTCCTGGGGATCACTGGTCGTTAGACTGGAACCTGCCAGAATGGCAATGGTGATGGGAGAAGGATCGGTATTTTTATTTTTACTTTGCATTGGAGCTTATTTTTTGCATCAGTCGATCAAAAAAGAAGACCGTCTGCGCGAACAGCAGCAGAACTTTTTATTGTCGGTAACCCATGAATTGAAATCGCCGCTGGCAGCGATCAAGTTATCCATACAAACGATTATCAAACGCGATCTGGATAAGGCAAGGCAAACTTCTTTGCTAAGCAATTCTTTAAAAGATATTGAACGCCTGGACGACCTGGTGGAGAACATGTTGCTGGCTACCAAGATCGAAAACCGCTCTTATTCCTTCCCTAAGGAGCAATTTGATTTGTCTGAACTGGTAACCAAGATCACAGACCGGTTGCAGGTACATTCATGCGGATGCGAGCAGCTGATCACTCCGGTCATCAAGCCGGGTATTAAAGTCATGGGCGATCAGTTTGCACTTTCGTCGGTAGTGACTAACCTGGTCGAGAATGCGGTGAAATATTCAGGGCCCTGTGCGGATGTTGCGGTTGAATTGACAGAGAAAGATGGCCATCCTTTTTTGAGGGTGGCTGACAAAGGGCCAGGTATTCCTGATGCCGAAAAGATGCTGATTTTCGATAAATTTTATCGCGTTGGTGACGAAAATGTCAGGAAATCAAAAGGAACCGGTTTAGGCCTGTTTATTGTTAAGGAAGTACTACAAAGCCACGACGCTGATATCAGTGTTAGAGATAACGTACCGCAAGGTGCTATTTTTGAAATAACATTTAGTTAACTATGCAACAGAAATTAAGAATACTGCTGGTTGAAGATGAAGACCATTTATTAGATGCCATAAAATTAAACCTTGAGCTTGAAGGCTATAAAGTACATGCCGTAAAAGATGGTAAAACGGCCTTAAAGGTTTTTAAGGAAGAACGTTTTAACCTGATCATTCTGGACGTCATGCTTCCGGAGATGGATGGTTTCCAGGTATGTGAGACCATCAGATTAGAAAATACTGAAGTGCCTATCCTTTTCTTAACGGCTAAAAACACCAGTGAAGACCGGGTAATGGGGCTTAAAAAGGGCGCTGATGATTACCTTGTAAACCCTTTTAACCTGGAAGAA
>CBFGNP010000506.1:0-4037 GCA_965650095.1 uncultured Pedobacter sp.
AGTTTTATAAAATGCGAAAACATTGCTGAAAGCTATAATGCTGGAATATTTAAATCAAATTATTTTGCTGATGAAACCATCATAAGCATACCGCTTACAAACAGCAATGAAAGCTTATGATAGCTTCAGAACAGATAAAAAACAAAAATATAATGATGAAACCTGCATAAGCTTACCGGTTACAAAATAGAATGAATAAGTGTTGCAAGCTTCATTACCATTAAAAAACAAATTATATTCCAATGAAAATTTTTTTTTGCTCGTGGATGATACCCTTGATGGTCCTTATTTCTGCTCCTGTTTTTTCCCAATCATGGGTTGATGCGGTAGATCGTCATGGCCGGGATATATACATGCCAGCTGATCAATACAAATGGGACTGGGGCCAGGCCACTTTTTTAAATGCGCTGATCCACTTATATAACAGCTCAGATGAAGTAAGGAAAAAGACATACTTCGATTACATTAAGCGGGCCATGGATGCCACTTATACGGTTGCAAACGGTAAGCATCCAAATGCGGTAGCCTCGGCTCATGGCATGGCATTTCTTGCCCGGATAACGGGCGAAAAAAAATACCTTGATAAATGCAATGAGATTTATGCAGACTATCTGAAAATTCCCCGGGCAGCCAATCGTGGGGTTTCTCACCGCGCAGAAACCGTAGAATTATGGGATGATACCGTGTACATGTTAAACATGTTTTTACTGGAAATGTACCGGTTAACGGGGGATGAAAAATATGTTGCTGATTTTGTTGAGCAATTTAAGGCACACCAGGAAAAACTGGCTGATGCTAAATCCGGTTTATGGGTGCATGGCTGGGATGCAGACCAGGTCAATTATAACGATGGCTGCAGCATCATGGGCTGGCCGGATAGCCGTACCAGGAAGAGTAGCGAAATTTGGGCTCGTGGAAACGGGTGGATAGGCATGGCCCTTTCCGACGCGTTGAATACCATATCCAAAAAATCAAAGTATTGGAAGCCATTGAAAAATGCGTTTATACATTATGTTGAAGCCATTGTGCCGCTGCAAGATCTGGAATCTGGCCATTGGTATCAATTGGTGACCCTGTTAAATGAGCCAAAAAATTTCCTGGAAAGTTCTGCTACTGCGATGTTCGCCTATACCATTACCATGGGGCTGAAAATGAAAATCCTGGACGCTAAGAAATACCGTCTTATAGCGGACCAGTCCTACCAGGGTATCATCAAAAATAGTCTCAGAGATGCTGGTAACGGCTATCTGGTGCCGGCAAGGGTGTCAGGGGGCACCTGTGTGGGCGATGAAAACTATTACCTCAACCGCAAAATAACAGAGGGTACTGGTTTTGGCTATGGCTCATTCATCATGTTTGGCCTGGCCTATGAACAGTATAAAGGTATGCGTAACTAAATCAGGTTTGTGTTTTCCCAGCTGCGATAGAACGCGGATGATGGTTACCGGACACCTATTTTTAAGAATGATTAAAACTTAAAAAATGAATAAGAGAAAATTTCGTTCACTAAGTGCAGCTGTTGTCGGCTTAGTAACCATGTCATGTACCGCAGGTGCATATGCCCAATCAACTGGCTGGAAAGATTTATTTGATGGAAAAACATTGAATGGATGGCACCAGCTAAATGGCAAGGCAAAATACGAAGTGGTTAATGGTACCATTGTAGGTACTACCGTTACCAGAGAGCCAAATTCTTTTTTGGCTACTAACGAAGCCTACGGAGACTTTATATTGGAACTGGAATTAAAAGTAGGTCATATGAATTCTGGCATTCAGTTCAGGAGTTTGTCAGATTCTGCGGATCACAATGGCAAGGTAAGGGGATACCAGGCAGAGGTAGATCCTTCAGACAGGGCCTGGTCGGGCGGTATTTTTGATGAGGGCCGCAGAGACTGGATGTACCAGACAGAAATGAACCCGGCTGCAAAGAAAGCATTTAAAAAAGATGGCTGGAACAAGTATAGAATAGAAGCCATTGGACCGGTGATCAGAACCTGGGTAAATGATGTAGCAGTTACCTACATGGTAGACGATATGACTGCTAAAGGATTTATCGCATTACAAGTGCATGGTGTTAAAGAGCGGGCAGGTGGTGCGCAAGTTCAATGGCGGAATATAAAAATACAGACTGGTGCAGCTATGAGGCCGAGGCCTTTGGATCTCTCTGTGCCGGTGGTCAATTATACGTTGAATACCATTTCACCATTGGAGCAGGCACAGGGCTTTAGTTTATTATTCAATGGAAAGGATCTGAGCGGATGGCGCGCAGTTTTAAAACAGAGCCCGCCCGAAAAGGGATGGGAAGTTGAAAATGGCGTATTGCACATTATGCCCGCGGATAGCACGGCAAGCCAGAAGTTTGGTGATCTGCTTAGCACAAACCAATACAAGGCATTTGAACTGAACTTCGATTTCAAATTAACAGAAGGTGCGAATTCAGGGCTGAAATATTTTGTGACGGAGTCGGAGAAGTCGGCACGGGCAGGTCTGGGATTGGAATACCAGGTATTAGATGATGCGCGCCATCCTGATGCAAAAATGGGCACTGGGGGCAACCGTACCATGAGCAGCTTATATGATCTGATTCCTGCCAGGAAGCTGGATGCGCGCTTTCAGAAAAAGATTGGTGAATGGAACCAGGCTAAGATCGTTGTTTATCCCAATAATTTAGTGCAGCATTGGTTAAATGGATTTAAGGTTGTGGAATACGAACGAGGAAGCAATAGCTATAAAGCCCTGGTCGCCCAAAGCAAATTTGCCCCGCATGAAGGCTTTGGTCTGGCAGAACAGGGGCCGATCCTGCTACAGGATCATGGTAATTCCGTGTATTATAAAAACATCAAGATAAGGAAATTGAACTAGTCTGGAATGTGGTATCCGAACGCAAAATGAAATGTTATTCGTATGTAGGAAAAAATTGTGTTATATGATGTTTTATTCTATCTTTGCGCCGTAGCAAACGAAGCTATGGAGAAGTTCATTTAAAATGTTAAAGAAAATAGGATTTATCATTTTAATATTGTTTCTTTGCAATCCCTTCGAAAAAAGGGGAAAAGATACCAAGTTCGGGGTGTAGCGTAGCCCGGTATCGCGCCACATTTGGGATGTGGAGGTCGTAGGTTCGAATCCTGCCACCCCGACTTCACAGGACAAATCAAATTTATTTTTGATTTGTCCTTTTTTATTTCCTTGTAACTCGTTGTCTTTCTGCCACATAAATCTCACAACTTCATTAACCCTAACAGTTCGAAGTGAGCCATTTTCTATCTCTAATTTGTCAGGACAAACAGCAGCAATAATTTCACGCTTTTTGTCTATATCAGCTATGTCATAAGCATAATCAAGCTTTAACAAATTCTCAATCCCTAATTTCAACAATTGCTCAATGTCGATCTTTTCAGAATTTAGTTTAGCCAACTGACTGTTAAGCCTGTCCATTTTTACGGCAGTTGTAGACTTCATGTTTCTGTAATCTTCAGGCTCTATCCTTTTCGCCATTAACAACTCAGCCAGATATTCTAGTTTCTCATTTAGTTCCTTAATGGATATACCAATTAATGTGTGTTTTCAATAGTAGTTGTTTTACATTATTGAACCTTGATGTCACACCAGTTTGTATCCAGTAATTAATAACCTCATTTTCGACACCATTATTACTCAAAACCTGTGCTAGCCTAACCAATTTATGCTGCAACGAAGATGGCGTCGCATCAAGCTCTTCGTAATTTTTATAGCGTTCTAGGATAATCAGAATTTGCGGAACGAATCTCTTGAAAACTTTAAAACGCGTTGAATCAGCAATCCAGTTTGCTAGATAGGAAAAGGAATTGATGAATTCCGGTTCAACTTGCAGCATAATCCTGTAGATCAAAATATTCAAAGCCTCTTGAGGTGCTCTATTTTCAACGACTGCCAAGTTAAGTTCGGCTAATACATTATTAACTACACCCTGATCTTTGCTCAAAAGTCCAAGGTGAATATCTTCATATTTACGTTTTTTATAGAATAGTTTTCTTGCTAATACCAGATTCTGTTCA
>CBFGNP010000507.1:0-4036 GCA_965650095.1 uncultured Pedobacter sp.
GCCATTCATTTTTAAGTAGGCATTCCCATTTTGTTCTTCCGGGTTGTTACTTTTTCCCATGTATAGCAAAGAACCGTGGGTAGCGGCGTAGGTTTGTGTTTTATGTGCGATGATGCCGAGGGGAGCATCATCTTCCTGTGCTTCGAAGATAACTGCGGCAGCGCCGTCGGAGAATATCATGCTGTCGCGGTCGTGCGCGTCAACGATCCTGGAAAGGGTTTCGGCACCGACGACCATTACGCGTTTGGCATCTCCACTCTGAATCAGGTAATTGGCCTGAATGGCACCCTGCACCCAGCCTGGGCAGCCGAAAATGAGGTCGTAAGCCACACAATCCGGATTGTGGATCTGCAGTTCCTGTTTAATTTTTGCAGCCAGTGATGGAAGGATATCCATGCGATTACTACCTGGTTTAACATCACCAAAGTTGTGACAGAAGATAATATGATCGAGACTTTCTTTATCAATTTTAGCGTCATCAATCGCGCGTTGTGCAGCAATTGCAGCAATGGTACTGCTCAGCTGATCTTCATCAATATAGCGACGCTCATTAATTTCGGTGATCTCTGCAAATTTGCTGATGATTTCGCTGTTGGCTTTGTCAAGCCTCACGCCATTGTCGTAAAACGAGGCGTTTAAGAAGGCATTCCCTGAGATGACATTTTGTGGAATATAGCTTCCGGTACCCGTAATAACTGAGTGTAAGTTTGTTTTATTCCCCATTTTGAACCATATACTGTTTTGGTGTACAGTATAAAATTATGATAAATTAATTAGATTAAGAAAAATCGTCGAGTAAAAATACGAATAATTCTTTTGGTCCGTGAGCGCCCAGCACTAAAGTTTTCTCAATATCCGCGGTTCTGCTGGGCCCGGTGATGGTGCTGATCATGGAAGGGATCTGAGTTCCATATTTATTTTTGATGAGCTTAAAAGCGTCTTTGAGATCCATCACCATTTGATTGCTGCGGGCAATTACAATGTGATGGTGCGGAAAGATACTAAGCCTCCTGCCTGCTGCATTTTGATTAGAGACCATTACAGAGCCATTACGGGCAATTAAAGCTTCGCAGAGGGTTATGCCCACTTCGGCCATTTCAAAATCTTTATCGGTCTGATAAAAGGGAAATTCATAAGCAGAAAGGAGGTCCTGCAGTTCAGGTTCCCAGCAGTAGATTTTTCTCCAGTTAAACTTTTCAGCCAGCTGAAGGATATTCTCCATAAATTCTATTCCGTTTTCGCAGTAAATGAAATTGCCTGAAACGGCGGTGAGTTGTTCTGCAAATAAGATTTCCGGGTATTCCCGGTCGCCCGGCCGCTCCGTATATAAGGGTGTATCTTCTAAATTTGGATAAGGGTTATCCCTTCTTTCCAGAAGGGCCTTTCTTATCTTTTTTAGCATGAGCTCTTTTGAAGAAATGTTTTCCTGCATAAAAAATGGATTTGCTGCCCTTTACAAAAAAGGGCAGCTCCATAAATCTGTGATTAACTATCTGTTTTTGCCGGATCTATTGCGATCGCCGGATCAGCTGGTTGGCTTACCCCGTCGTGCACCAATCCTTCAGCGGCAGGCTTCTGATCGCCGGTACCATTCACAAACTCGTCGTATGTGGTGCGGTTATCGAAAGGGCGCTTACCGAGAATTTCTTCCAGATCAGCCTGGAAAAGGATCTCTTTTTCAATCAGCTTCTGAGCGAGTTTTTCCAAGCCCTCCCTTTTGTCTGTCAGTAGTTCTTTTGTTCTGGTGTATACTGCCGCAATCAAACTGCGGACTTCGTTATCGATCATTTCAGAAGTTTTTTCTGAATAGGGCTTATTGAAGTTGTATTCGTTCTGTGGATCATGGAAAGATACGTTACCGATAGTGCTGTTCATGCCATAAATGGTGACCATGGCGTAGGAAAGTTTGGTGATACGTTCCAGGTCATTCTGCGCTCCGGTAGATATTTTTCCAAAAACGATGTCTTCTGCTACCCTGCCGCCCATGGTCATACACATGCCGTCGGTTAGCTGTTCCGTGGTATACAGGAACTGCTCTTTAGGGAGGTATTGTGCATAGCCCAGGGCTGCAACACCACGTGGTACGATAGACACTTTTACCAGGGGATCTGCATGTTCAAGGAACCAGCCTGCAATGGCATGTCCGGCTTCATGATAAGCAACAATTCGTTTCTCTTCAGGAGAGATGATCTTATTTTTCTTTTCTAATCCACCGATAACACGGTCAATTGCATCCTGGAAATCCTGCATGTCTACAAAGTCCTTATTCCGACGTGCAGCGATTAATGCAGCTTCATTACAGACATTGGCGATTTCTGCACCCGCAAATCCCGGTGTTTGTGCAGATAGCTTTTTGGCGTCTACAATTTCGTCTGTTTTGATGGGCTTAAGGTGAACTTTAAAGATCTGCTCACGACCAACCAAATCAGGTTTATCAATGGATATTTGTCTGTCAAAACGTCCGGGTCTGAGTAAAGCGGAGTCCAGAACGTCAGGTCTGTTGGTCGCTGCAAGAATAATAATCCCTGAATCTGTACCAAAGCCATCCATTTCAACCAGTAACTGGTTTAGGGTGTTCTCGCGCTCATCGTTACCACCCATCATGCTGTTTTTACCACGGGCACGGCCAATCGCATCTACCTCATCAATAAAGATGATACAGGGCGCTTTATCTTTTGCCTGTTTAAACAAATCGCGGACACGGGAAGCACCGACCCCAACAAACATCTCTACGAAATCTGATCCGGAAAGCGAGAAGAAAGGTACCTGCGCCTCACCTGCAACAGCTTTAGCGAGTAATGTTTTACCTGTACCCGGAGAGCCTACTAATAAGGCCCCTTTAGGGATCTTACCACCTAAATTGGTGTATTTTTTAGGGTTCTTCAGGAAATCTACAATTTCCATTACCTCTTGTTTGGCTTCTTCCAGTCCGGCTACATCATTAAAAGTGACGTTTACCTGGCTTTCTTTGTCGAATAGGGTAGCTTTTGATTTTCCAATATTGAAGATCTGGCCACCGCCACCGCCGGCACCACCGCCCATACGGCGCATGATAAAGATCCAGAACCCGATAAACAACAGGACCGGGAGAATTATGGTTAAGAACCAGGAATTAAAAGAACTTTGCCTGGTTTGTTTCTCCGCACGGATCTGCTGGTCAGCCGGGATATTCTTTTGGGATTCCTTTAGGTCGGCGTCCAGGCCGTCCATTGTTCCTGCATTGAAGTAAACGGTAGGACCTTCAGTATTGCCAAAGTTGTTCCGGCTCAGATAAGGCTTGTACTTAGGGTCTTTCAGCCTGTCTTTTTTAATGAATACCTCGGCTTTGATCACATCCTCATGCTTGTAGGCAATTATTTTGTCCACATCTCCGGGGATCAGCATCTGTGTTTCAAACGTACGATATGAAACCGTTTTTGCCTTATCTCCGCTGAACAGGAATTGTAAGAGGATGAGGCCTAAAATAATAGCGGCGTATACCCAAAAAATATTGAATTTAGAACCTTTTTGAGGTTTTTTAGGAATATTTGGGATTCTCTTTATCAGCTTGGGCTTCGTATTTTGATTCTCTTTCATCGTTAAATGGAATGGGTTGAATGATTAAGCGCTTTGGTAGGTAGTAGACTGGGCATCACCCCAAAGGTCTTCAATCCCATAAAACTCGCGCTTTTCAGTTTTAAATATGTGAACAACTACGTCAAAATAATCGAGAATGATCCAGTCTGCATGATCCTGACCTTCTTTTCTCCATGGATTAGTTTGCGTTTTTTTATAGATCTCTTCTTCAACGCTATCGGCAATTGCTTTTACCTGGGTAGCGGAGTCTGCATTGCAGATGATAAAGTAATCAGAAACTGAGCTGTTCAGTTCTCTTAAGTCTAACCTTACAATGTCGTTTCCTTTTTTTTCCTGTATGCCATATACAGCTATCTCTGAGAGGTATGTAGAAAGGTTTCCAATTTTCTTTTTTACCATTAAATTGTTTTAATTTTGATAAACAAATATACAATCAACACTTGCAAAATAACACTTTTTC
>CBFGNP010000508.1:0-4031 GCA_965650095.1 uncultured Pedobacter sp.
CAATATCGAAGCCGCAAGGGTGAAACTAAACCTTGCGCAAAAAGATTATGACCGCTACCAGAACCTCGTAAAAGACGGATCTGTTACGCAACAGCAGTTTGATCAGGCCAAAGCCCAAAAAGAATCTGCCCAGGCTGCATTTACTGCCGCAAATGACCAGTATAATGCCGCGGTAAAGCAAGTGGGTACTACACAGTCGCAACTGGCCGTAAGCAGTTCCGGCGTCACACAACGTCAGGCGGATGTCGATTTCGCTAAACTGCAGTTATCCTACACCGAAATCAAGGCACCAGCCTCCGGTATTGTATCTAAAAAGAACATACAGAAAGGCCAGCTTGTCCAATCCGGTCAGTCCTTATTTGCGATCGTGAATGACAACAGCATCTATGTGACCGCAAACTTTAAGGAAACCCAGCTGGAAAATGTAAAGCCCGGCGCTAAAGTTAAAATAGAGGTGGATGCTTACCCTGATCAGGACGTAGAAGGCGAAGTTTATAACTTTGCCCCCATAACCGGAGCAAAAGGATCCCTGCTTCCTCCCGACAATGCTACTGGTAACTTTGTTAAAGTTGTGCAGCGCGTTCCCGTAAAAATAAAGATCACCAAAGCCCCGAAAGATATCCTTGAACAGCTGCGTCCTGGAATGAGCGTTAAGGTTTCTGTTGTTATAAAAGATTAAAAGATGGCCGAGAAAGGTTTAAAAAAGTGGATAATCACGTTTACGGTGATCACAGCTTCTTTGCTGGAGCTCATTGACACGACTATTGTGAATGTCGCCATCCCTCAGATACAGGGCAACTTAGGCGCAACACTGGAAGATGTGGCCTGGCTGTCTACCGGCTATGCCGTTGCCAATGTAATCGTATTACCGATGTCAGGATGGCTCGGCAGCCGCTTCGGACGAAAAAACTATTTCCTGTTTTCAATTGTCCTCTTTACTATTGCCTCCTTCCTTTGCGGGAATGCAACAAACCTGGAAGAGCTCATTGCCTTCCGAATCCTGCAGGGCCTGGCAGGTGGAGGCCTGATATCAACAGCGCAGGCCATTTTAATAGAAACATGGCCGAGGGAAGACGTCGGTATTGCCACCGCTTTATTCGGTCTGGGTGCCGTTGTCGGACCAACTGTTGGTCCCACCATCGGTGGCTACCTGCTCGAGGTCAGCTCCTGGCCGCTGATCTTTTATGTAAATATTCCTGTCGGCATTCTGGCCGCCTACTGTACCTATACGTTCGTAAGGGAAACACCGAGGGATGGGAAAGGTATGCCGGTCGACTGGTGGGGCATTCTTTTACTGGCCCTGGCCGTAGGAAGCCTCCAAACTGTACTGGAAAAAGGCGAAAGCGAAGATTGGTTCGCCACGCCTTACATTACCGCGCTGGCGGTAACCTCCGTCCTGGGATTGCTTTTGTTTATATGGCGGGAGCTGAGTACCGACCACCCTATTGTAAACTTTAAGATCATGAGGCACCGGAGCTTTTCGGTAGGCATGTTCACTTCCTTTATTTTAGGTTTCGGATTATATGGGTCCGTATTCGTATTCCCCGTATTTTGTCAGAACCTCCTGGGATTTTCCCCGCTTCAAACCGGAGAACTCTTATTTCCGGGGGGATTGTGCACCATTGTGATGATGCCTTTTGTGGGAATCATGTTAAAGAAGAACATTCCTGCTCAAATTATGGCAACCATAGGGATGTTCCTGTTCTTCGTATTCTGTTCAATGCTGAGCAAATCGACCCTGCAATCAGGAACAGGAGATTTTTTCCTCCCACTTATGATCAGAGGTGTGGGTATGGCCTTATTGTTTGTGCCCTTAACCACATTGGCCATTCAGGATCTAAAAGGAGCCGAGATCGGACAGGGTTCCGGACTGAACAATATGATGAGACAACTGGGTGGCTCATTTGGCATTGCCGCATTAACCACGCTCATCCATGTACGCCAGGGCTTTCACCGCAGCAACCTGCTGGTCAATGTAAACGAGTATAATCCGACATTTACAGACCGCTTCAATGGCTTTGTAAACAATTTCGTCGCTAAAGGCTACACCTACCTTGATGCAAAGACCCTTGCAGCCAAAGCCGTTGAGGGCGCCGTAACTAAACAGTCGCTGCTGCTTACCTATAGCGATGCCTACTGGATTGCCGGGCTCATCTTGCTCTGCTCAATCCCTTTATTATACCTGCAAAAATTTAAAAGGAATGTTGCCGTTCCGGCAGACCTGCATTAATTCATAAAAAACGGGCATTAGAATAGTCTAATGCCCGTTTTACCCCAAAAAAATAACAATTAAACTGAACCTGCTTTGACGTGCCCGTCTAAACCAGGTCATCCATTTATAGATCTGTTTAATCTCTATTTATCTAAGTTAAAAATTTAAATAAAAAAATCAAAATAAATTATTACCCCTTTAAGCAGTTTTTTGGATGATTTTTGGTATTTTAAGCGCGAAAATATTCCCTTCAAATTATGATGCAGAAACAACGAGCAAAAGGTCAGAGAGAGTCTATATTTAACAACGAAGTCGTATCGCGGTTCGAGCTTTATAATAGTCTTTTCCTTACCCTTCCGTTTTACAAGATTAAAGACACCGGCACTTTATTACCTCTATTTTTAAAATACTGTGAGGACGGTGTAAACAGCCACCATACTCCGGCAGAGATTATTGATGTTTTTTTTAAGAAGTACACTCAACACCATTCCAATAAGGATGTGATTGACATGCTATTTCGCTTTATACAATACATCGAGCGTCAGGTAGTATTGTTTGATGCAGTAGAGGACGCATCCTTCAATAAACTAAATGCGGCCGATGAACACAATGCTTTATTGTCTTACCTTAAAAAAGGGGTAGACAATAATGTCCTTAACGATAAAATTGAAAAGCTGATCGACGAGTTTTCTCTTCGCCTGGTACTGACTGCCCATCCGACGCAATTTTATCCGGGAAGCGTGCTTTCGATCATTACAGATCTGACCACGGCCATCAAGACCAACGACATTTCAACGATCAACCTGCTGCTTCAGCAGCTGGGAAAGACGCCTTTCTTCAATAAAAAATCGCCTACACCAGTAGATGAAGCATTAAGCCTGGCCTGGTACCTCGAAAATGTTTTTTACTGCGCCGCGGCAAATATCCAGTCGGAAGTGGATAAAAGCCTGAACGACTATAACCTGGAATCAAAAAAGGTGATTGAACTGGGTTTTTGGCCTGGGGGCGACAGGGATGGCAATCCAAATGTACATACAGACTCTACCATACAGGTTTCGAAAATGCTTCGTCAGATCCTGTTCCGCTGCTATTACCGGGATTTCCGGAATCTTAAGCGCCGTATTACCTTCAGAGGTGTTGAAGATGCGATTGCGACTGTACACGATGTTTTGTACAAAAACGCTTTCGACCCGAATATCGCGATGGAGAACATTGCCGATTTCCTGATCGAAAACCTCAATAAGATCATGACCACATTAAATGAAGATCATGACGGACTTTTTGCGGATGTGGTCTCAGATCTGATCCGGAAAGTTGAACTTTACGGCAGCCATTTTGCCTCTTTAGACATCAGGCAGGACAGCAGGGTACTTAGAGATGTTCATGCTTTTTGCAGACAGCGCAAACCGATCGTTTCCCTGTTCCCGGATAACTACGACAGCCTTTCCGAAGCAGATAAGATCAAGCACCTGTCGTTCAAAAGCGCCAGATTGAATTATGAAGAGGCGGCCGACCCGCTAACCAATGATACCCTGCAAACCATAGCAGAGATCAGGCAGATCCAGAACAGCAGTGGAGAACTGGCCTGCCACCGCTTCATCATCAGCAATTGCCAGCAGGCAAGTGATATCCTGCAGCTCATGGAGCTTTTCCTTTGGAGCGGCTGGGAAGAAGACAACCTGTCGATAGACTTCGTTCCGCTCTTTGAAACCGTTCATGACTTAGCAGATGCAGCGGAAATCATGAATACGCTTTATGCGCATCCATTTTATAAAAAGCATTTAAAAAACCGGGACAACAAACAGCACATCATGCTGGG
>CBFGNP010000509.1:0-4013 GCA_965650095.1 uncultured Pedobacter sp.
CGAGTAATTCGTTATAGATGGTCTTGCGTTTTGTCAACAGGTTTTCAATACGGTGGTGAAGCAGTTTCGGACTTATCGGCTTAGTTAAGTAAGAATCAACGCCCAGTTCATATCCACGCCCCATATCTAACTCATTGTCTCTGGCGGTTAAAAGTATAATTGGGATATGACTGGTTTCCCGCTCACATTTTAAGGCTTCGAGCATAGCGAAACCGTCCATATCAGGCATCGTCAGATCGCTAAGAATAATATCTGGGATGCGGCTTTTGGCAAGCTCAAGTCCCTGTAGCCCATTTTCGGCTGTAACCAGTTCATATTTTGCACCAAGTACTGAAGAAAGGTATTCCCGAAGATCATTGTCGTCTTCTACCAGTAAGAGCAATTGGCGCTGATCATCCAGAGATAACGGTATATCTAGTGCTACTGGTTTAAGATCTGGCATTGGGGGAGCTACAGAAAGTAGAACTGTATTGGTGACCAAGCGAACAGAAAACTCACTTCCCTTGCCCAGTTCACTTTTGACGTAAATTTTTCCGTGATGAATTGCAGCCAACTCCTTAGCCAAAGCCAGCCCAATACCAGAGCCATGGCTTACCGATTTTGGTACTTGATAAAATTTATCAAATATCCTGCTTAAGTGCTCTGGGGCAATACCGCATCCCGTATCTTTTACCGTAATTAAAGCACAGGTGCTTAATTTATCTTTCTCATAACTTAAAACAACTTCTATATTGCCTTTTGAGGTAAACTTGCAGGCATTCGATAATAAATTATCCAGAATCAACTGCACAATCTCTGCATCAAAGGTAGTTTTGATATCCTCCTGCAAGATAGTATAGCCAATATTCACTGATTTATTATGGTTTGCCTCTTTATATTTAAGTACAATTTCTGAGAGCAGTTCACCCAAATAGGCTTCTCCCAACACCAATGGCTTATACTGGGACTCGACTTTGCGGAATTCGAGTAACTGATTGACCATTGAAAATAACCTGTTTGCATTTTTCTGAACAATAAAGACCCAATCTTTATGCTTTGAAGATAATTTTTCTTCAGCAAACAAATCTTCTAAAGGACCAAGGATTAGCGTTAATGGTGTCCGCAGTTCATGGGTGATATTGGTATAAAAATTCATCCTTTCCCTGTGGAGCTGTCCATCCTGTTCAAGCTGAAGTTTTTTAACACGCAGCTGGCCTTCTGCATTTATTTTTTTGACATAAAAAAATAAAACAATGAAAACCGTAGCAGCAATGAGCAAAAAATAAGTGACCAGCGCAAATGTACTTAGATAAAACGGTGGAGAGATGTTGATGAAAAGACGTTCATAATCTTCAGACCACTGGTCGTTTTTCTGACGGGTGCGTATGAGAAGCTCATATTTCCCGTATGGAATATTTCGAAAATCAAGATTCTTTTCACTCCCCAAAAATATCCAGTTTTTGTCCAACCCATTTAGTTTGTAGCTAAATTCAACGAGTTCATTTACGGCGTAATCCATCACAGCGAGCTCTATACGGAAACTATTTTCTCTATGCTTCAGGTTTATCTGCTGTGTAAGGCTTGGATATTTTTCAGATTGTG
The DNA here is from genome assembly GCA_965650095.1 of uncultured Pedobacter sp. GTDB lineage: Bacteria > Bacteroidota > Bacteroidia > Sphingobacteriales > Sphingobacteriaceae > Pedobacter. The sequence goes on from CBFGNP010000509.1 coordinate 1,582, forward strand.
CGTGGTTTTCTCCGGTATTGAATACCATAAAGCGGCTGATCCGTATTGGGGATTCTGGCAGGCTCAATGGGATCTGGTCTGGATTGAAATAACAGATGCCTGCAGGCATTCCAAAAAATAGCCATCCCCTCCTATCCAACGCAACGCTATTATTGGTAAAACCACCTAGAGGCAAACCAAAGGCCTGATCGTAACTCAGCATGCGTTTTTCTTCGGGTAGGTACCTTAGCAGACCCAATCTGGTGGAGCACCAAATGTTGCCATTAAGATCCTGGGCTATGGCATTTACGGTTAACCAGGCATCAGATTCGGGGAAAACAATGTTTTCAAGATTCCCCATTTCCCGATTGGCACTCTGGAGTGCCAGACCTTCATTTGTAGCGATCCAGATATTGTTGCTCCGGTCACGAAAGAGATAGTTGATGGTATTGCTGCCAATCCCCTGTCCTTTTTCAATTTTTTTAATCAGTTTCCTATTGCGGTCGAAAATGTAAAGCCCTTGACCATAAGTACCTACCCAAAGATACCCATGGCTGTCCTCCACTAAGGTACGGGGGGCATAATCACCAAGCATAGGTGTTCTGGTCGCTATTTTAAAGAAAGTATTGTGCCCGGGATCATGAACAAATACGCCCTCCTCTGCTGCAAAACAGATATTTCCATGCAAATCTTCTATGATCGCTCTAACGGCCGACATCCTTTCACCGGCATTTATCTTCTTCCAGGTATTGCTTTTTGCATCGAGGAAGGACACACCTCCCTTTTGTAGGCCGAACCACTTGTTTTTTTTACTATCCTGAAAAGCAGAAAGGAGAAAATCATCTCCCAGCCCACTGTTCACTGAAGTTGTTTTGGTAATTTTTTTTTCAGCATTTATCTGCAGAATCCCATCTCCGGCCGTAGCCAGCCACATGCTGCTGCCCACATCATTCAATATTCCGGTTACCGTAGCTGGCCTGTTTGCCTCAGGATTAATGTTTTTAGTAGGTAAAACGGAGAAAAATGGTTCCAGATGACCCAAAAAAGCGATACCACCACTATAAATCCCCAACCAAACATTGCCGAAACGGTCACGATCAATGCTCTGTACCGAAGCATTATTACCCCTTTCCAGATCAGTTGCCGTAATTGCTCCGGTATGCACAATATTTCCAGAATTACCATATTGAGGTTTCATGATGAATACTTGCGATGCAGCAGTACCGATCCAGATTACCCCATTGATTTCTTTGATTGCGTGTACAAAAGGTTCATCGCCATTTTTTGATTGGCCGGCAAGGCTGATTTTTTGTATGCTTTTTGATAAAGGATGGTAAACTGCCAGCCCTTTTCTGGTCCCTATCCAGATATTGTTTTTACTATCACAAAACAGCGATCTGACCTCATTATCTGGCAGCAGGCCTTTTGTACTTTCGCTAGTAATCAGCTTTACGTCTTTATTTTTTGAATTTAAAATAGAAATGCCCTTATTTACATGGCCAATGTAGAGCAGGCCGTTATGATCTTCTGCAAGCGCCCAAATGCTGTTTTCGGCCAGAGCAGGTATATTTAGTTTATTAAACCGTTCAAATTTCTTACTTACAGGGTCGAAACGCTGTACGCCGCGATGATAAGTGGCAAGCCATATCTTATCATTTTTAGCTTTGATGATATCGGTAATATCATTGGTAGCAATAGAATTATTGTCTTTTGGATCATGTAGATAATATGAAAACCTGTTGGTTTTCATATCAAGAATATTTAAACCGCTTGCCCGCGTACCGATGTAAAGCTGGTCATTATTATAATAAAGGGTATTGATCTCGTTACTGTTTACCGAAAATCCATCTGCTTTTTCAGACTTGTAGTATTGTTTAAAAGAATTACTGGCAAAGCGGTTTAATCCCAATTCCGTTGCAATCCATACATAGCCGTATTTATCATGCGTCAGATCAATAACCTGTTGACTAGACAAGCCTTCCTGTAGTGACAGATACCTCGTTTTTCCACCTTGCCCGAGTGCCGACAGGGTGAAACAAAAAACGACTAAAAACAGTATTAACCTCATTATCTATTTATTAATGGTAAGGGAATTAATTTCAGAAAGTTTAAGACAAATTATTTAGTTTAATCCAACCAGTCTGTTTACATGGCATTTTTTGAATATCCAAAAATTGAATTGCTGCACCCTACCTGGAAAAGGCTCGAACTAAGCACACTGAGAGAAATGATAGCACAGGAAGCTTCAATTATAATAAACATGGTGGTAAATATTTGGTGATTTGCCGCAAATGAACGATAAAAGCCATTAATTCATCTTACTCGGTCAGTTTGAAATAATATTTGCAGCAGGCTCAAATATATCATTTTTTTTATAAATGTTATATCAACGTTTATCTTATTGTAACGATGGATCTTAATAAGAAACAAAAATTGGAACTTACAAAAGAATA
>CBFGNP010000510.1:0-4000 GCA_965650095.1 uncultured Pedobacter sp.
GTGACCATTGCAGGTCTTCTATCGTTACCCACCAACTGGCAGTCCGGCGAGGAACGAATGGTACGGAAGGCCCCTGGCTTCGGGGTAAGGTCAATTTTCTGGGATCGGCAGCAACCGATTCGGAACCATAAGCATGAGCAGAAGAAAAGCTATCTGCCAGCACCAGTCCGAAACCGGTTAACGACATCTTTTTTATAAAGTCCCGGCGATCATTTGTATGTTTCATTGATGTTGTTTATGCGATTTAAATACTACGAACCAATTCAATAAAAATAATTCAGACACTCCCCGTATATCCCTTGTTCTGAAGTTGATGATACTAATATAATAACAATTGTGTACGTTACCGATATTAATTTAAAAAAAATTATATTTGTTTATTCAAGCGCAGTTCCGGCCCTAATTATCTGATACAATTAACCTTAAGTCAAACACGATGAACAATATTGGAATTTTAATGGCAATGGCCTGCATGACCTGTTGCATACCGCCCGACGGGGTAGAGATTTCGCGCAGCCGTGCAGATCACCTGATCTCCATGCTACCAAAAGACGACCCCTGGGAACGGATGCCTGATGCCAGCAGTATTGCCTGGCATGAATCAGCTACGCTGAGTACCCTTGTGAGTATGTATGAGGCTACAAATGATTCCAGATATCTGGAAGACCTGGCCAGAAGGGGCGATCGATTGCTGGCTCACAGGGATGACAGACGAGGGGTAACTGATGGGTCAGGAAAAAGCAGACCTGCCTGGAGCATGGGTTTCAAATATGTAGTTGCAAAAGGGCAGCTGCAGGACAAAAATGGCAAACCGGTGATCAGCATCCGTTCAACACCCTATTCCAACAACCAACTTACACGGGTGAAAATTTTACCATCCGGATCACAACCGGAAAGGTTTACTCTTAAGGTGAGCAATGCGTATTGGAAACGGGAGGAAACGTTTGCCGATGTAAGTATGGATGCTACCGACACCCGTTTTGTTGAAAAAATAGTAAACGATCCGATGGCGCCTTATTCTTCAGCGGCCGGAGTCTATACCGATAAATCGAATCTGATTTCTATAAGTGTTACAGACAACAGGACTCCGGCATCCCAGATCATTACACTTGACCCGATTCCGCTGGCCTATATGGGCTACATCGGAATTATCTATACCCCCCTGCTCCGCTTTGCCGAATTGGTGAAGAAGCGCCCTGAAGTCGGTCACTTACTTCCGGTCGCAACGCGTTTCATTAGGGCGGCCGAGGAATCCTATGCGGATGCTTCGGGAAGACTTTGGCGAAATGGCCCTGGTCAGGAAGAAGGTTATTATTTGACCTGCGAAAAGGGAGAATCTTTTCCGGCCGACAATGTAGGCGCTCCTTTTAACTATCTGGGCCGGCATGTGTGTGCAGAGCTGTCCCTGTACCGGCTAACAGGAAAACAGGCCTACCTCGAAAGATCCAGAAAAATGTGTAACCTATTAAAAAACAGGCTGCAATACAAACCGAAAACAGATTTGTATGTATGGAATTATTGGTACGAACCAATGACTACAAAAGGCTGGGTTCCGGAAGACCAGCTTTCGTCTAATGTGAAGTATTTTAGGGGTGCTGCCCATGTAGAAGACATTTCTCATGGTGCATTAGATATTTCCATGATCGTTGCAGCACAGGAAGCGGGAATTGTTTTTGACCAGCGGGATGTGAAACGCTTTGCGAACACCTTACTGGTAAATGTGCTGACGGCTGATCGAAAGGGAGTAAAACGAAAAGTGGATGGGGGTGCCGAACATCCTGCGTATTTCCAGGCGCTTCATGGCTGGCTCGACCTGGCCGGAGCTAATCCAGAAGTTTACCATGCCATACGCCAGACTTACCTGAACAGGGATGAGGAAAGTCTGGCGATCTGTGCCAACCTGTTAAAATGGGAGCGTAAACTTAAGCACATCCGAAATTAAATGCCCATAAACTTTTTGGCATTCCCCGATCTCAAAAGCTCTTTGGTGGCCTCATCGGCTTCTGTATCACGCAGTGATTCTATTCGCAGCTGCCCCGTGAGGTAATCCAGAATAGGAGCATGCGTACCAAAGGCAAATTTGTCTTTCCCGTAATTTTTTATAAAATCAGCCATATTGGTAATTGACCTCCCTGAAGTATCAATGATTAAATTCGCTTTTTTTACGAGATTCATTTCTTCTTCGTTCAAGGCCGCATTATTGGCAAAATTCAGGATCATGTATTTTGCATCGGGAACAGCTTTTACAATTGGAAGGATACTTTTCATGTTCCATTCTGGTTTAGGCGTACCGACCACATAATCAATATCCATCCAGGAGCGCTGCCTGCTGTCTACCATCCTGAAATTGAATGCCACGGGCAGTCCAGAGTCACGAACACGTTTCACCAGTTCTACACAAGCGGGATCTACGATATCAAAATCGTGGTATTTGGGATAGATGCGAACCCCTTTAAACCCTAGCTTGTTCACGCACACATCCAGGTCGTCTTTCCATCCGGCGTATATAGGATTAATTACCGCAAAAGGAATAAAGCGATCCCGAAATCGCTTGTTTGACCTGATCTCCTCAATCAGTTCTTCATTGGCCGACTGGGTATTTTTATAAAAAATACCATTCAGGTTGCTAATTACCGAAATATCAACTCCAAATTTATTCATTCGTTCCAGCAATGCTGCACAGGTATTGTATTTGAGCTGCTGAAATGGCCAGTGGCCAACATATGCATTTATATCAATCAACATGATGACCTCCTTTTCTTAAAATATTGTTAAAGTTTTCAAAGAATATCTTCTTCCGTTGTGCTTCATTTAAGTTAGAAGCCAGAATTTTGCCCACACTCTGGTAGTAACAGTTATCAGAACCGAAAAGAAGCCGGTCTTCGCCCAGCTGCTGAAGGGCAAAATTGATCATATGCTCTTCATTGTTACTTCCGGAAGTATCCACATACACATTCGGACTGTTCTTTAAAGCTTTACACATATACTCCCAATCGCCCCCGCCGCCAATGTGTGCATGCTGGAACATCGCTTCAGGATATCGTCTGGCAATCTCCACAAAATCTTCTGGGATGGACACGTTTTTAGGCTTGTTGCCATTGTATTTCATGCGGTAACCTCCAACCCCAAGCTGCGTTTCAGCATGGGTATGGATGATCATTTTCAGGTCGATCATTTTTTCCACAATGGGATAGAACGCAGGGTCGCTGATTTTTGTCTGATAATAAGTTTTGGCCCCCACCATTCCCTGATCAACGCAGCGCCTGATCTCATCAAGCGACGCTTTCAGATGAACCGGGTTAAAGGTGAAACTCCCTGTAAACCGATCCGGGTAGAGCTTCATCACCCCCAGAATAATGTTGTTGTGATCGATAAATGCTTCCGGACTGGCATCAGGAATGCCTTTGATCAGCTTGGTTACGGGTTTGGAAAGGATCAGCTTCCGGATATTAAACCGTTCTGCATAATCGATGAGGATCGCTGCAAACTTTTTTTGAGCCACCGGATTACTGTTCCCCAGGTCAACATGCACATGCGCATCTATCTTCGGATACTTCAACATCTCTTTTACGATATCGTATTTAGCTGATGTCGGGCCTGACGTAATCTGCACGGCCGTGTCTTTTGAATTGATTCCAAAAAGACTTTCTGTTACCAATAGTCCTGCTGCCGAAAGTCCGGTGCCGGCTAAAAATTTTCTTCGGTCCATTTAAATTTATTTACATTAAAAAATTTCTGCCCGACTTTTTGAGGATGTTGTTGTAGTTCTCAAAAAACACTTTATTCTTCTGTTTTTCACTGAGATTTGACGCGAGGACCCTACCGACACTCTGATAGTAGCAATTGTCCGATCCGTAGAATAATCTGTCCTCTCCCAGGATGCTCATAGCACCATCAATCATGTTTTCCGGATTATTACTGCCCGAGACATCCACATAAATATTGGGATGATTTCTAAACGACTTGCATGCATACTCCCAGTCTCCACCACCGCCAATAT
>CBFGNP010000511.1:0-3996 GCA_965650095.1 uncultured Pedobacter sp.
GTCTTGCTTCACACCCATAAAGCCGGCCCAGAGTTCCATGTTTATAGACTGTTTAAAAGTTCCAGCCACATCCGTTATTTCGAGCAGAAAGGGTACGTTAGCCATTTCTTTAGGCAGGACATTTATGGTTTTGATCTCTTTGAACTCAGATCGCCGTAAATGCAATGTCCTGTTTTTGTAAGAAGAATTTTCTGTATCAAGAAAGGTAATATTCACAGGGCCATTGTTCGCTATCATTTTCGTTTCTGCTACCGCTGGAGCGCCGTCCTGCAGATAGGGATAAAATTTTAAAAGCCAGCCATCAATACCATCGTATGAGCCATACACACCAGTCTTATGGTATTTGACCATGTTCATCCAAAATTGCTTATCCACCTTTCCTTCCTTTGTATCAATGATCTTCTGAATAACGGGCTTTAATTCTGATGTCCACCATTTCAGGTCATACTTAGCCAGGTAGTCCAGTCGCATAAGGATCTTCTTCCAGTCTTTAACGCTTCCTTCAACCGTTACCTCGGAAATCCCACAGCCTACGATGATAACCTTATAATTAAAAAATTCCTTCATAGATTCCATGATGGTAATTTGACTAGCCACCCGCACTGTTGGCGTTGTAGTTGTAAAATCGGCCGACAGATTATCTATCAATTTTTTTCCGGTGAAGCCCCTAATCTGCTCTTCAAATTCCGGGAACAACGTCTCCCATTTGAAATCGGCCAGGCTTCCCAGCCCATTCAGGTGCCGCTGCACAGTCAAAGTTTTTTTTCCCTTAAAGCCTACAATCTGCGATCTGATTTTGTCCGGATTGTGGTTCACATGATTGGCGAATCCCTGGCAGATCAATAACCAGGCGATATCCGGACTGATGGTCAGTGGGTAATGGTTCTGATAGGCTTTGAGATAGCCGGTAATGACAGGGTGTGTACCAAAGTCCGCCAGGCTATCCGAAACCGATAACTTAACGAAGTTCTTCTCAACGTTTTGATACAACATATTGCCGGAGACCGTCGGCAGCAATTTTTCGGGTTTACTCAATATCTCGATTTGATAAGTTTCCGATTGAGCGTGTACCTTACCCCATGCCAGGGTAAGGGAGAGCATCATTATAGAGGTCCAGTTCATTGGAATATTTTGGTTAAGCGTTTATGGTACTTAAATATAGAAGTATTTTATAAAAGGTGAAAATGAAACTTGTATTAATGCCATTCCATCAAGCATTAAGGTTTTTGCAAAATTTCCCCCTGTTGATTGACCATTCTCCCGCCCTTTAAAGGGGCTGTTTTTGGCGAAATTGCAGTTGCTAACCAAAATAAATCTAACCATGTTAATTTCACATCAATCGGCACATTATTCTGAATTATGGAATCAAGTATGCCAGGGTAACCAACAAGCCTATGCTTTACTTCACCAGCAGTTGTACTCCAGTCTTTATCTTTATGCAAAACGAATGGTAGATGATCAGGATGATGCCAGTGATATTATACAGGAGCTGTTTGTAAAGCTTTGGAATAAAAGGAAAACTATTGGCGAAATCAGGCATGTCAAATCTTATTTCTATCGTGCATTGCGGTCAACGGCTATAAATCATATCCGCGGAGTAAAAGCGATGGAATCCAGAAATCAATACTTTTCATTCACTGATCTGGAATTGTCCACAGAGGACCATATGATTGCAGAGGAATATGTTTCCGAACAGCATTATTTCCTGAAGAATGCCCTGGAGAAACTTCCGGTAAAGCAAAGAGAGATCATCTATCTTCGCTTTTATGAAAATCTGGATTACAGTCAGATCGTAGAAATTACAGGAATTAAGTATCAATCGGTGATTAATCACATTCATCGTGCGGTGACTATGCTCAGGGCGGAACTTAAGTCGGTGAAGCGCAGGCACGCTGCATAAATTTAAAAGCATTGCAATTTTGTAGCATCGATGAATAAGAATGCAAAAAATCCTATCTTAGATAAAGACCGCATTCCTATCCATAAATTATTGCAGTGAACATTATTAAAAACCAAAATATATTTGAAGAAACTTTACTGAACTTTTTTTTGCCTTTACTATTGTTCGTAGGTATCTGCCCATCCAATATTTATGGGCAATCTTTCAGTTATCTGGGCATCGAGCAAGGGCTATCAAACAGTACAATAACTACCATTTACAAAGACAAACATGGTTTTATGTGGTTTGGTACTTTTGATGGCTTGAACCGTTTTGACGGATACACCTTTACAAAGTTCAGAAATCGCGCGGCTGATACTACTTCGGTTCCGGATAATTTTATCACGGCATTAGCAGAAGATGGAGATGGAAGGCTTTGGGTTGGGACAACTAAAGGTATCGGCGTGCTTGACGATAGGTCGCTCAGCATGTCCCCCGTACATTTAAAAAGTTCCGATTCGCAAAAAGGAGCTAACTCCGTACTGCAAAGCTGGGTAACAGGACTTAAGTGTGATGCTCGTGGAAATATGTATATCGGATCAAAAGATCTGGGATTAATATACGTAAAGAAGGGATCTCCAACGGCAATTCAAATCCCCCTACCAGCTGATTTGAGCTCACCCTTCCGATATACTGTTTTTAGCCTGACCACTGATCTTAACGACAATGTGTGGTTTTTAGTTGATGGGCTCGGGTTGTGTTGTCTTAATGCAAAAACCAGAGTGATTACTCAGATCAGCCCGATGCTGAAAAGCGGGAACTGCATTAAGCAGGCGCCAGACGGAAAAATCTGGGTCGGGACCAATAATGGGTTATTTAGCTATGACGCCAGATCAAATGAAGTCAAACCTTTTGAAGTTCCGGGAAAAGATCTTGGCAGCAGCCGTATTCTGAACTTATGTTTTGAAGAGAATGGTAACCTTTGGATCTCTACAGATGGTAATGGCTTAATTGTAGTGAATGTTTATCAGGAAAAACTAATATACGCGTTTAACGAACAGGTGAATAAATCACTCCCAAGCAATGCGCTGTATGATGTTTTTATTGATGAGGCCTCGCGTAAGTGGATAGGTACCATGCGTGGAGGGATTTGTATTCTTGATCCAAAAAAAAACAGGTTTCAAACCATCAGTCACGAACCTTACAATAGCAATAGCTTAATTCACAATACCGTGTTATCTTTTTGTGAAGCCGGATCTGAAATCTGGGTAGGCACTGATGGGGGAGGGATCAGCATTTGGAACCCCCAGTCGAATACTTTTAAACATAAGGTTTTTAAGGCGACTGACAGGTCGCAATCCGGGATCAATCAAATTCCGTCAATTATTCAGGATGAGGAACAGCGTATCTGGATAGCCACTTATGGTTCGGGGGTAAAAAGATATAACAAAAAGAACGGTGTTTTTGAAAATATCCCTTTTATTCAAAAAGATAAAGGATCGAAATATGTATGGAGACTGTATCTTGATGCAGATCATAACATTTGGGCTGGTTGTGTTAAAGGAAGGTGGGCAGGTAACTTAACAAAAGGCCTCTACAAATATGACCCGGAACTGAACAGTTTTGTTGAATCAGCCTGGTCAGTACCTAAAGAAGTCATTTCCCTTGTAGATGACCACCGGGGAAATCTATGGCTGGGAACATTTTCATCCTTATTAAGGATCAGTAAAAAAAGCGGGAAGATCAAGCAATTTAATCTGGACAGTTATATCAGGGCGCTGTACGTAAGTAAAAGTGGCCAGATCTGTATTGGCACAAATGGCAAAGGCTTTTGGCTTTATGATCCATTGAAAGATCAGTTTAGAAATTTCACAGAGGAGCAAGGCCTGCCAAATAATATTGTAGTCAGCATTGAAGAAGACCATTCCGGTTATCTGTGGCTCGGTACCTCGAATGGGTTGTCGAGGTTTAATCGGAAAACAGAAAAGTTTGAGAATTTTTATGCAGCGGATGGTCTGCAGTCTAACCAGTTTTATTATAACGCTTCAGCACAGCTGAAAAATGGGAAAATGATGTTTGGTGGAATCAAGGGATTTAATAGTTTTAATCCCGACAGC
>CBFGNP010000512.1:0-3984 GCA_965650095.1 uncultured Pedobacter sp.
TCTTGATGAAGAAGAAACAGAAGAGTTAGATTGGATTGAAAAATTTTGCGAAGATGCGGCGGTTTTAATAGCAGGGAGTACATGGCCGGAAGATGAGCGTTTAATTGCCTCACTCTGCGTTAAAAATCCAGACTGGAAATTTATCATAGCACCGCATGAGATCGGTGTCCATCATATCCATGAAATAGATAGTTTGTTTCCGCAGGCGATAAAATACTCGGCATTTGCAACAACTACAGCCCCGGAAAACTCCGGATTCCAGGTACTTATTATTGACAATATAGGCATGTTGTCTGCGCTATACGCTTATGGTCGGATGGCTTACATAGGGGGCGGATTCGGCGTAGGCATCCACAATACATTAGAAGCAGCAGCCTTCGGTATACCTGTTATATTTGGTCCGAAATACGATAAGTTTCAGGAAGCGAAAGACCTGATCAAATTAGGGGCGGCAAAAAGCATCAATAACCAGGATGAGCTGGAAGCAGCTTTCCGGACACTTCATCAAACTGCTGATATTGGCGCTGTGGCTAAAAATTATGTGACCTCAAAAACCGGATCAACTGATCAGATCATACGGCATTTGTCTGGTTATCTTAAGATTTAGCCATTTCAACCAGTGCTTTTATAAACTTCGGATTATCGTTCAAGCTTTCTACCAGTTGTACATGTTCTCCACCCAGAGCCCTGAATTCCTCATGGTATTCAACGGTAATTTCGTAAAGTGTTTCCAAACAATCAGCTACAAATGCAGGACTAAAAACCAACAGTCGCTTTTTACCTTCGGCCGCAAGTTTTTTTAACACATCCGTGGTATAGGGCTGCACCCAGGGTTCTTTGCCCAGACGGGACTGGAAACAAACGGTGTAATCTGCCCGGGAAATATTCAGTTTTTCAGCGATCAGTCTCGCGGTATCATGGCCCTGAGCTGAATAACACATTTTATTTGTATCATTCAGGGAGTCACAGCAATTTTCCTTTTTCAGACAATAGTTACCGGTGTGGTCGCACTTTAACAACTGACGTTCGGGTAAGCCATGAAAGCTGAACAAGACGTGATCGTAAGTTTCTGGCTGATATTTCCGTGCATGCTCGGCAAAGACTTCTGTCATGAGCTCGTTGTCATGAAAAGAACTTACAAAACTGACAGGTGGTATGGTAGCCCATTTACCCAACAATTCCATCACCAGCTGGATCACCGAACCCGTGCTGGCTGAAGCGTATTGTGGAAATAGAGGAATCACCCTGATGCTCTCAACAAGCCCGGCTTTCATTTTTTCAAGGGCAGATGAAATCGACGGATTCTGGTAACGCATGGCCAGTTCAACCTGGTAATCTTCACCCAATTGCTCCTGTACTAAAGCGGCCTGCAGTTTACTAAAGTACAACAATGGCGAACCATTCTCATCCCAGATTTCTTTGTAGAGTTTTGATGTTTTAGGGCTGCGAAAAGGGACAATGACACCTTTAACCAACAGCGTACGGTTAAATGCATTGATGTCGATCACACGCTCATCCATCAGAAACTGATCCAGATATTTGCGTACATCTCCAACTTCCGGACTATCCGGAGTTCCTAAATTCACTAATAACACGCCCTTTTTACCCATAATATTCCCCAAAATTAATTATTCAACCCATTATTCTCTTTCATCCTTTAATGGAAAAAGAATAATTACTTTATAATGATGATTTAAGACTTAATAAGATGACAGTTCGGATTTTACTTGTTCCATAAGCCACATTGGTGTGGATGTTGCACCGCAAATGCCCACTTTGTCATTCACAGAAAACCAGCTCTTGTCGATCTCCTCGATATTGGAAATAAAATAGCTCTGGCTATTATATTTTTTGCATACATCATATAAAACCTTTCCATTTGAGGACTTTTTCCCCGAAACGAACAGAATCTTATCGAAGTGTGCCACAAATTTTTCCAGATCGCCGTAACGGTTTGATACCTGCCTGCAAATGGTATCATTTGCTTTAACCTCATAACCTCGTGCAATCAGCTCCTCTTTGATGCTATAAAACTTGTCCGTACTCTTCGTGGTCTGGCTATACAATGTAAATTTGCCGGGTAAATCCTTCCCATCCAGTTCTGTGATATCCTGGAATACAATAGCTTTACCATCCGTTTGCCCTTGCAGGCCTATAACCTCTGCATGACCGTGCTTACCGAAGATCAGGATCTGCTCTTCATCATCATGTGAGTTTTTGATTCTGTTCTGCAGTTTCAGTACCACGGGGCAGGAAGCATCAATCAGGGTAAGCTCATTTTGCAGTGCAAGCTGATAGGTAGAAGGCGCCTCTCCATGTGCACGGATCAAGACTTTTTCTTTATGTAAATGCTGCAGCTGCTCATGATCTATAATTCTTAGCCCTTTATCCCTCAGCCGCTTTACTTCTTCATCATTATGCACGATATCGCCAAGGCAATAAAGATAATCCTCCTTGTCCAGTATATCCTCAGCCATGTCAATAGCGTAAACCACCCCAAAGCAAAAGCCAGATGCTTTATCTATAGTTACTGCTAAATTGTATTCCCCGGGCATAAATGTTTTCTTGAAATCTTACAAAACTACGTAAAATCTGAATGATTTTTTATTTCTTAAGTTTAATTGACGCCATAATACGTTCCAAAATCTCTCTGATCATCAATACAAATAACAAAGCCATTTGTATTGGGTGTAACAATACATTCGGAACAGGATTCTGTTCCGTTAAAAATGAGATCATTATTCTTGATAAAAAGATCAATCCGAATGGCAAGAGGACGTTTACTGGGTTAAAGACAAGCAATACGATCACAGGGCCGACAATAACCAGCAATAAATAAACCAATGCAACCAAATTACTATTTGAAAAGTTCATCAGTAATCTTCGTGCAAAGCCCTTTGCATCTTGCATATCCACATGATGCCGAATAAATCTGTTGGCCAGCAAAACTTCCGCTTTAAGCTGCTGCTGCTTTACCTGCTTGACGATTTCTGTGGCTTCAGCAAGTTTATGGCTTAATTTTTCATGCCACATATGTTTTTTATATAGTGCAGCATCAAAAAACATGCACTCATTACTTCCCGCAGCAAAAGCAGGATGATTGCTTAGCCTGACTAATCTTAGCGGAAGGAGGTTAAGCAAGAGAAAATCGTTTAACGGATAAATGCACTGCGCCAAAAAACCGGAAGCCTTATAAGTAGGAATTAAGCTGAGCGCAGCGAGGCTAAATACTTTGACCCGATAGATCAGGTTATTTATCAAGCCGTAATGCAATGTAACGCCGGAGGATATAAACAACAGGTATTCCCCTGTGGCCCGATCAACCAGTTCAGTTATGCTGCCCCCTTGCTGGACAATAACCTCTATATTTTTATAATCCTGCTGCTCAATGGAGTGCAGCAAATTACCCACATCAGGTTGCTTGGCTGAGGATAAGACAATAACAGAAACCTTTTCTGTAAAATGCTTACCATAATAGCCGAGTTTCGGGTTAGATAAGAAGTTAAATAAGGTAACACAAAATCTTAGCACAAGGAATACAAGCACCGCAAACACAAATACCATCATACAGAAGCAGTTTTTACGGACAGGTGCATCCCTCTAAAATGAGAAAAAATAGACTTAAATGCAAACGCCTAACTTAAATAAACGCGGTCATCTTCGCCTTCAACATCCATAATCACATCCACGTGCTCCTTTAAAACCGTTGCAATTTGCAAGCCGACATAGTCCGTTGCAATCGGGAATATTTTATGACTGCGGTCTACCAGCACCACTGTCCTGATTTTTTTATGTGGAGTATTAATATTAGATATGATGGCATATATAATAAAAGGAAATGCCTAAAGTAATAAACGTAAGAGTAAAACTTGGCGTTAGTCGAGGCACGGGAAAAACAAGAGGGAAGAGTACAAGACCACTATCATAAACCACCTCGCCTGTATAATTTAACCAATCCTAAAATACATCAGTATCATATCTCGT
>CBFGNP010000513.1:0-3973 GCA_965650095.1 uncultured Pedobacter sp.
TCTTTATTTCAGCTATTTTGCTTAATTTCAATCCAAATCAACAAATAAAAATGGATACAGGATTACGCGAAGGTATGTCCTCAATTGCTCAGAAAGGTTTGATACAACCTAAAGAGGCGATGTCAGAAATAAACCAGAAGACCAACAGCTTATACATCGGAATTCCCAAGGAGATCTCTTTTCAGGAGAACAGAATTGCCTTAACCCCGCTGTCTGTTGCCTTGCTGGTCAACAATGGCCATCGGGTAATTATTGAGGCCGGAGCTGGTGTCGGCGCAAATTTCTCAGATAAAGACTATAGCGAACAGGGCGCGAAGATCTCCTTCAATAAAAAAGAGGTTTTTGAAGCCGATATTATCGTAAAGATCGCTCCCCCAACGCTGGAGGAGATTGCGATCATGCACAAAGGCCAGACCTTAATTTCTGCCTTGCAGATGGGCACTCTTAAAGAGTCCTACCTAAAAGCCCTGCTCAATAAGAAGATCAATGCGATATGTTTTGAACATATCCGCGATGAGGGTAATATTTTAAGCGTGGTCCGTTCCATGAGTGAAATTGTTGGCTCAACCTCTATCCTGATCGCAGCCGAATACCTGAGTAATGTAACCGGAGGTAAAGGATTGATGCTGGGCGGTTTCACAGGTGTTCCACCAACCGAGATCGTTATCCTTGGCGCAGGAACAGTGGGCGAATATGCTGCACGTACAGCCATCGCACTAGGTGCCGAGGTAAAAGTATTCGACAGTTCACTTTACCGGCTCAGACGGCTGCAAAACAACCTGGGAACCCGGGTCTTTACTTCGGTGATGCAACCCATAGTGCTGGAAAAGGCCATTACCACCTGCGATGTCGTGATAGGAGCCATCCGTGCCTTACATGGCAGAAGCCCTTGTGTGGTCATGGAAGAAACCGTAGCCCGAATGAAACCGAATTCGGTAGTGATTGATGTCAGTATTGATCAGGGTGGGTGTTTTGAGACCTCAGAGGTGACCAATCATAAGGATCCTGTATTTAGAAAGCACGACGTGATCCACTATTGCGTGCCAAATATCGCTTCCAGAGTACCGAGAACAGCTTCTTATGCCTTAACAAATATCTTTACACCGATCCTGGTGGATATAGGCGATATGGGCGGTTTAATGAATGTGGTATGGAGCAAGCCCGGAATCAGGGATGCCCTGTACATTTACCAGGGACATTTAACCAGCAAAGACCTTGCATCGATGTTTAATTTGCCTTATAAAGACATTGAACTGCTCGTTGCTGCCAATCAGTAAAAGCATCGTAAATGAAAAGACTTTTCCTTTTTTTACTGCTCGGATATTGCGTTACTGTCCGTGCGCAACATAGCAACCCTAATCCTTATGGCTTAAAGGTCAGCACCTATGATGATTATCAGGACGCTTGCAGGAAAAACAGCAAATATCAGCTCCTGGAGATCGAAAAGCATGTTCCAGGCATCGTTCTGGATATCAGGTATGCCACCAAAAATAATTTTATGAAGCGCGTGATGTATCAGCAGGCCAGGGCATTTGCCCGAAGACCTGTCGTTCAGCAGCTCATAAAGATCCAGGCCTATCTTAAAAAGAAGGGATACGGACTGAAGATCTTTGACGCCTACCGCCCCTACAGCATAACAGTAGCCTTTTATAAAGAAGCTTCTGATAAAAAGTTTGTGGCCAATCCTAAAAAAGGTTCCCGTCATAACAGGGGTTGCGCGGTAGACCTTACCTTAACCGATCTGAAAACAGGCAAAGAGATTGCCATGCCGACCCCGTACGACAGCTTTGCCGCTGAAGCTGCGGTAACCTACAACAAACTCCCCTCCCAGGTCATAAAAAACCGGCAACTGCTCATCAGCACCATGCAGAAGTTCGGATTTAGGGTCCTGGAAAATGAATGGTGGCATTACGACTTTGTTGGCTGGCAGGACTATGACCTGATGGACATCCCTTTTTCGCAATTATAGTCCTTCACCGGATGCGGCTATTGCGTTAAGCAACATATCCATGCTTTCGATGCTGACCTCGCTGGTCATCACCACCCGGTTTAGTGGTATGCCCTGATGATCCGGATAGGGGAACGAGGAGATCAGCACCTTATGCCGGAATAATTTCTCCTGCAAATCCGCGTCCCTGCTAAAATAAACAGGAAAATTGCCTGCAAATTTCCAATCCTCCCGGGGGATAGCGGCAGCGAAATAATTCATATTGAGCTGAAGCCGTCTCAGTGCCTTTTGATAAAGTGTTCCGGCCTTCATAAACGCATATAAGCCTGCTGCCGAAGGTGGTGAGGCGCCCAGGAACTCCTGGCTCTGTTTGAGTTGTTGAATGATTTCCCGGTTGGCCAGGATCAGGCCGGCATCCACGCCGAGCGCTTTTGCCATCGAAGCAACGACAACCACTTTCACATTTCCGGGTGCCTGGATTAAACTTAGAATTCCTTTTCCTCCATTCAAAATTCCTATTCCATGAGAATCGTCGACGATCAGGATCAGTTCCTTTTCAGGCCCGATTCGCTTCAGGAAAGAGAAATCATAGACTTCCGGGTGTAAATTATTTAAAGCATTGCTGATGAGCACCCACCTGGTTTGCCTGCTGTTATTGATCTTCGAAACCGCATGTTCCGCCCATTCCGCAAAAGTATCTCCGGCACGTTCAGGAGCTGATTTTAACCACAGGGCGGGGTGCGCCTGTGGAGCGTATAATTGCTTCCCATGCGTGGAAAACGCTTTAACGGCCAGCTGTGCAGCCAGGTAACCACTGGAAATGATCAGGGCAGCTTCGGCGCCAAAATAATGTGCCGCATAGCACTCCGCTTCCTCGTAAATGCCCAGCTGAACGTTATTCCCCCGACTGCTCCCATTATTTAAGCCGTACTTTCGAAGGCCTTCTAAAAAAAAGGACATAAAACCAGGGTTATGAGGCATTCCGAGGTAGGCTGTTCCGCCGAAATAGAGATAAGACTCGCCTTCCAGGTCTATAGTTGGCAATAATGGGCCATATAGCCGCTTTAACTGTTCTTTAAAACTTTTCATGGATGTAAGTCATGATCCGCACCATTTCCTTTCTCACTTCGGATGTTGGCAGCACGAAATTATTGTTCATAAAAGAGAAGATATATGTTTTACCTTTTTTGGTCAGCACATAGCCGCTTTGGTTATGAACGCCGGAAAGCGTTCCTGTTTTACCAAAAACAAAGGGCTGATCTGTTTTAGGATAGGCATTTCTAAGTGTTCCACTTTTGCCGCCACCGGGCAGCATATGGAATAATCGCGCAGGGTTATTCAGCTCCTTATAGATCAGGTCCAGGAGCTTCACCATGTCCCTCGGGGTAAACAAATTATACCTGGAGAGCCCGGATCCATCTACCCAGCAGGGCTTATCGGGCAGTTCAGCCAAATAGTTCTTTTCGATATAAGTGATGGCCTTGCTTGTGTTCAGCTCCTCGCCAAGCAGACCAGAATACACGAGCAGCAACTGCTCTGCAATAAAATTATCGCTGGGCAGCATCATTTCTTTTAGTATGGAATCGGTTTGCAGGTTGTAAATGGTCTTTGCTCCGACTGGCATTTTCAGGTTAACAATCCCGATTTCCTTATGCAAAGTATCGGAAAGCAGGCTCAGCATTAGTGGCAAACTTGTCTTATAAGGAACTTGCTGGTTATAATTTGCAGGTACAGGGAGCTGAGGATATTTAAATTGGTTGGTGCCGAAATCGCGGGTAACGGTAAAGGCTCTCTGTTCGGATAAAGTATCTGGTTTCAGGCAATCTTCAAATGAAGCCGGCCTGATAACCAGCTTGCTGCCTTGCGCACGGATGTCCACCAGGTTGTCCATCACTGGCAGCTCATTGATCTCTGCCTGGTAATAATCATTGAAATCATCCCATGGCCAGCCTTTTCCATAGATGTCTCCAGTATATCTGCCGTGTGCATAGAAGAGGTTTTTATTTGTATTTTTTAAGAAATCTT
>CBFGNP010000514.1:0-3971 GCA_965650095.1 uncultured Pedobacter sp.
ATTAGCATATGAACATCGAACAACATATTATCGCTGCAACGGTAGCTGCAGTAAAGGAAGTATACAATCAGGATCTACCTGAAAACCAGGTGAGCTTACAGGATACCAGGACTGAATTTGAAGGCCAGATCACTATTGTGGTGTTTCCTGTCGTGCGCTTCTCGAAAAAATCACCTGAAGCAACGGCTACCGATCTGGGTGAATATCTGGTACAACACCTGGAAGAAGTTACTGCTTTCAACGTCGTTAAAGGCTTTTTAAACCTGAGCATTGCAGATGCGTATTGGGTAAATTTATTCAATACCGATCTGTTGAGCCCGGAATTTGGCACCTTTAAACCAAACGGAAAAAAGGTGATGGTCGAATATTCCTCACCAAATACCAACAAACCTTTACACCTTGGCCATGTGAGGAACAACCTGTTAGGGTATTCAGTTGCAGAATTACTTAAAGTAAGTGGCTACGATGTGGTGAAGGTAAATCTGGTCAATGACCGGGGGATCCACATTTGTAAATCGATGCTGGCCTGGCAAAAATGGGGCGACGGAGAAACTCCTGAAAGTACGCTGTTAAAGGGAGATCATCTGGTAGGGAAGTACTATGTCATTTTCGACAAGGCCTATAAAAAGGAAATTGATGCTTTAAAGCTGGAGGGGCAGACCGAGGAGGAAGCCAAGAAAAACGCACCATTAATTAAAGAAGCACAAACCATGCTGCAGGACTGGGAAGCCGGTGTGCCTGAAGTGATTGACTTGTGGAAGAAAATGAACGGCTGGGTATATGAGGGTTTCGAAGTTTCGTATAAGAACCTGGGAGTTGATTTTGATAAGTATTATTACGAAAGCAATACCTATTTGCTGGGCAAGGGTACTGTTGAGGAAGGCTTGGAAAAGGGCGTGTTCTTTAAAAAACCTGACGGCTCGGTATGGATTGACCTGACTGCGGACGGATTGGACCAGAAGCTTGTTTTACGGGCCGATGGTACCTCTGTGTACATGACGCAGGACCTGGGTACCGCGCAAATGAAATATGACGACTTCAAAGTGGATGAATCCATTTATGTAGTCGGTAATGAGCAGGACTACCATTTTAAGGTGCTGTTCCTAATTCTGGAGAAGCTGGGTAAAAGCTGGGCCAAAGGCCTGCACCATTTATCCTATGGTATGGTTGATCTGCCAAGCGGAAAAATGAAGTCGCGCGAGGGAACGGTAGTGGATGCCGACGACCTGGTTGCAGAAATGATCGAGACCGCAAAGGCGAAAACAGAAGCTTTGGGCAAAGTGAATGATTTTGAGGAAGAGGAAAAGCAGCGCCTGTATTATAACATTGGTATGGGAGCCTTAAAGTACTTCTTACTAAAGGTAGAGCCTAAGAAGCGTTTGCTGTTTGATCCGGCAGAATCGATAGATTTCCAGGGCAATACAGGTCCTTTTATACAGTATACCCATGCAAGGATTAAATCATTACTGCAAAAAGCGGATTATGACTATGCTTATACCGGGGTTGCAGATGCGGCCATTACCGCCACAGAGCTGGAAATGATCATGCTGCTGGCGAAATACCCGGCAGAGATCCAGTCGGCCGCGAAAACCTACAGTCCGGCGCTTTTGGCGAACTACTTATATGAAGTAGCAAAAATGTTTAATAAGTTTTACCATGAAACGCCGCCGATCATTAAAGAGGAGCAGGATGGAGTTAGACAGCACCGTTTGAATCTGAGTTTTGTAACGGCCACCATATTGAAAAATGGCATGCGCATTTTAGGAATCACCGTTCCGGAGCGTATGTAGAGAAAATACCTAAAGCAGGCGATGCCTGCTCAAGACAAAAGAGCGGGTTAATCCTTCTCTTTTGTCTTTTCTACCCCTGGCTTTTCGGGCACAGCTTTCTTTTTCCTGAATGCCGGAAAGGTCATCGGGCTTTTTGATGGTCTTTCATCACCCAACAATACGCCCCATTGTTTAAAGGTCTCTGTTCTATCGAATATCACCTTTAATACCGCGATGATCGGCATAGACAGGAACATCCCGGATACGCCGGCAATGCTTCCGCCAATGATCACCCCCAGGATCGCAAATAAGGCATTGATCTTCACCTTCGAGCCGACTATCCGTGGCATCAGGATGTTGTTGTCCAGGAACTGAACTCCGGCTATCACACATAAAACGGTAAGGACAGGCCAAAGCTCCGTTGAGGAAGTTAGCGTAAGCAGTACCCCAATGATGTTTCCGAGTAAGGCACCTACATAGGGGATCAGGTTAAGGATGGCAAAGATCACCCCGATCAGCAGGGCGTGTTTAATGCCGAGAAGCATTAAGATACCACCCAGTAAAATGGTCATATAGGTCACCTGGATCAGCAAGCCCAGCAGGTAATTTTTAATGATGGCTTCTGTTTCGTAAATGGCTTCTTTTACTTTAGGATGGTGGTCTGACTTAAACCACATGAAAACGAAACGCAATAGGATGTCCTTATAAAAGAGCATCAGGTAGATATAAATAGGCAGCAGCCCCACAAAGACGAAGATTGAGCTTAAGGTTACCGCTGCACCGCTTGCAGCTTTTCCGGCCATCCCCAACAGGTCGTTACTTTTGTCGTTGATAAACTTCACCTGTTCTTTGGTGGAGAAATGGCTGATGCTGTAGATCCATGCGCTGATCGCGTTCAGCTGGGCGCTCACGTTTTTCTTGATCTGAGGAAAATCGCTCACCAGGTTGGCGACCTGTGCCGAGAAAAACCATACGATAAGCCCCAGAAATATGGCCAGTAATAGGATCGGCAGGATAATGGCTGCTATCTCCGGGAATTTGCATCTAATCAAAAACCTGTACATAGGCAACAGCAGGAGGGTGATAAAGAAGGCCATGATTACAGGCATAATAATGTCGTTTCCAACCACAAGAATAGCCGTAACAAGGACTACTCCAAGTAATTCGATCGACCGTCGGACGGTAAGAGGCATGTCTTTCATTGGTAATTTGTTTGATTTTGAAGCGGTAATAGTATAAGGTACCGAATGTTTGGCTAATTTTGTGCCACAAATTAAACTTAACAAGGATTGCCCATGATTACAAATGAGACTATAGTTGCTTTATCTACCCCGCCTGGAGTGGGTGCTATAGGGGTAATCCGCCTTTCAGGAAAGGATGCTATTGCGATTACGAACTCCGTATTTAGCGGGAAAGACCTGCTTGCACAGGATTCGCATACGATACATTTTGGTTTAATTAAAGACGGCAATGTAGTTATTGATGAAGTACTTGTGAGTTTGTTTATTGCTCCTAAATCCTATACCAAGGAGAATGTGGTGGAGATTTCTTGCCATGGATCGAACTACATTATTCAGCAGATCATCAATTTACTGATCAGGAGAGGAGCCTCAGCGGCCAAACCAGGGGAGTTTACCTTAAGGGCTTTTTTAAATGGTGGCCTGGATCTTTCTCAGGCTGAAGCGGTTGCCGACCTGATCTCTTCAGATTCAGCAGCGGCGCATAATGTGGCTATGAATCAGCTTAGGGGAGGTTTCAGCAATGAGCTGAACGTATTGCGCGAGCAGCTGATCCATTTTGCATCTATGATTGAGCTGGAGCTTGATTTTGCAGAGGAGGATGTTGAATTTGCCAACAGGGACCAGCTGCAGGAGCTCATCGGGAAGATCACCCTGGTACTGAACAAGCTGATCCGTTCTTTTGAACTGGGCAATGTGATTAAGCTGGGGATCAATACGGTCATTGCAGGCAGGCCAAATGCTGGTAAGTCAACTTTGTTAAACGCGTTGTTAAATGAGGACCGCGCAATTGTAAGTGAAATTGCAGGTACCACCAGGGATACCATTGAAGAGGTATTGAATATAAACGGTATTAATTTCAGGTTGATCGATACTGCCGGTATCCGCGAAGCGACAGATACGATTGAGGCGATAGGCGTGGAGAAGACCATGCAGAAGATCAGCCAGTCGGCCGTATTGGTTT
>CBFGNP010000515.1:0-3970 GCA_965650095.1 uncultured Pedobacter sp.
GAAATGTGAATTACGGCATTACAAACGATGTACTGAACAGCTCTAAATCTTTCACTTATTCCGTAACCACAAATATTTCAAAATACAAATCAAGTAAGTACGACTTTAGGATCTCCGTTGGGCCAACTTACAATGTGATCACATCCTCACTTCAAAAAAGCGATAATAAGGGTTGGGGCTTTAACGGATCGGGTAATCTGAACATCTATTTGCCAGGCAAATTGCAACTCAGCACAGACGGAAATTACCAACTTACAGGTAAAACCCAAACCTTCAACCAGAAACTGGAACGTTTCATCTGGAATGCTGCGCTCACCAAGAAGTTCTTCAAACAGGAGAACCTAAAGCTGAGCTTGTCAGGAAATGACCTGCTCAACCAAAATGTTGGTTTTGACAGATTTTCAGGCTCTAATATGATCACTCAAAATCGCTACACGACTATTCAGCGGTATTTCTTGTGCGGTATTTCCTGGGACTTCAGTAAAATGGGCATTTCATCAACTAAAAAATAACATCATGAAACACGCTTTATTTATTCTTGCGGCGCTACTCTGTTTCTCAAATGCATCATATGCGCAAAACGCCAGGTTCCCAGGCAGTGGTGTAATTGAATTTGAAAAGTCAGTGAATATGCGGGCCATTATTAAAAAGACCTTAAAAGGCAGTACGAATTCCTTTTATGAGGAAGCGGCAGATAACTATTTGAAGAATAACCCACAATTTAAGATTCTCAAAAGCACACTGTTATTTGCAAACGATAAAACACTATTTATACCGATTCCAGATCTTCAAAGCGGCAGAGGCTTCTTCGACAATTCGAAGCAAAATAACACGATCTATACAGATTTTGATGCCGGAAAACTGACTGCTCAAAAAGCCCTGTATGAAGAAACTTTCCTGTTGAAAGACAGCCTTAGAAAGATCGTTTGGAAATTAACCAGCGAGATGCGCAGCATTGCCGGCTATGAATGCCGACGGGCAAACGGACTTACTCCGGACTCTACCTACGTCGTTGCATTTTATACCGATAAGATCCCGGTTTCAGGCGGACCAGAATTTTTCAGCGGATTACCAGGCATGATCCTGGGTATCGCGCTCCCGCACGAAAATATAACCTGGTTTGCGAAAACCATAACAGACAGGAAGGTTACAGACAATGAGCTTAAACCCCCGGTCAAAGGCAAACCAACGGATTACAAAAAACTTGAAGCGACTTTAAAGGAAGTAGGCTGGACAAAGCCACCTTTAATGTACTAGTTCAGCGTAGCAATCAAACGTTTAATTATTGATCATGATGTGTAAATGTTCGTCCTTATTTCTTAAATCTAATCCACCTTCGTAAACGGACTTCAAATTTGTCAGATAAAAAGTCCATCCTGAGGCACAACCGAGCCGAATGTATTGTTTGGATTCATCATCTGTTGGAATGTTTTTATGGGTAAGTTCTATTAAGGTATACTCACGATCTTTTGTCAACTTGACTTCGACAATACATTCCTCCTCAAACGTAAACTGGAGAAAGTCCTTTCCATTAGTTTCTAATATCCTACCCTTCATGATATCATCATACAGATGCCACTTCCATTTATAAGTATGGCCTTTTTCTGCAGGTGTCTGCTTATCTTTTAAGTTATTGTCCCTATCATAAAACTTCACGTCTTCTAAAAACCATCTTTCTAATTCTTGAGGTATAGTCCAGGCATTATAAATTGAACTGATCGGCGCTTTGACCGCTATTCTTTTGGTATAACGAGTCCAGTCGAAATTCTTCATATTCGGATTAATATTTGGTATGGTAATTTAAGCAAATTATTTTTAACAATTAATCGGCTTGTTAAGAGCGCCGGCTTATTTATAGCCTCGTTGTAATAATATTCATCCTCATTTGCAATTATATATTTCGAAAAGTACAACAGAATTAATTTCCGCCAGTTCTCCCCTTATCGTCACAAAAGGGATGTATAGCCTCAAATTGATACTGATTGTTTATGGCCGATTGGGTTTGCCTAGATCAGGTAATTCCACAACATCCTCATCGTCGACCTGATTTATAGGCTCACTTTCGTCACTGGCATGCTTAGCCTCATCATAAGTAAATCCTGATCCGATTACTGATTTTTCTTTGCCCTCTCCATGCACCCCTTTCTGTTCAGCTGCAATTACGAAAGCTTTTAATTGATGCATTTTGCCATCCCGAAACTGCCAGACGTCGCAGTAACTATAAGATCTCATTTTCCCGTCTTTACCCTTCATACTGATTTTACCAACCGCAGTAACATAATCCCCCTCAGCAATAAATTGCTCCGCCTCGAATTTAGGCGGGTCCAGGTAAGCTTCAGTCATATACCGGCGAACAGCTTCCTTGCCGTTTAGAACCTGCTCCCCAACAAAAATCCACTGTGTATCTTCCGAGCAGTAGGATAGAAATCCCTCATAATCGCCATTGCTTATTGCCGCGTTAGCTTGCTTTAATGTAATTTTATTTTGCTCAGCCATAGTTATATTTTAAAACCCAATTTGCCCATTTGCAAGCGCCTGATAGGAACTATTTTTAAGAATCAGGAGCCCTAAGCTCGTCGTTAGCCAGCGAGTTTTTCCAGGGATCGTTCTGATCCTTTTTAGTTTCAGGTCCTGTCAAAGGAGTTTCCGGATCAGTTCCTATCTGTAAATCGTCTTCTGAATCCGCTACGGCTGGACGTTCATCATCCATTAGCATTGAAGGACTCTCAGAATGCTGGTGAGTCGATGCCGCATTTTCTTTCATCTGTTGCAACTGGTCAGTCTGCCTGGCGCCCGCAATGACGTCAACCTGGTCCTCCCGCAGCCGCTGCCGGCTAGGCGAACCAGTCTGCATACTCCCAGACACATGAGCAAATCCAAGATCGTTTTTATTAAAAAGATATTTTACCACTTCGTAAAGCGCAATGCCAATCAAGGCGTGTTTGATAAAACCCATTTTTCTACAATTTCTACAATTTGAAGAGATAACAACTGCTCTCGAAAAAGGTTTCATCTTTGAGCGACCAGCCCGGTGCTGTTGGGTACTGCCTCACTCCAGCCTTCAAAATCACTACAGTGCCTTGCCTATCCAGGAGGCAAATCCAATTCCCATTTTGTAAGTCCTCACGGCTTTACATCAGATAAGCACGAATAAAAAAATTGTTTCCTACCTTTGATAGTAAATTTTGACTTGCTGCATGGCTTCGCCATGCAGCTGACGAAAAGAAACTGATGCAACAACCTAAGAATAACGCAAGACCGGGGACTCCTAAAGAGAATCTCTCCATTCAAGACATAAACGAAGAACTTGCCGCCGCCAATGAGGAATTGCTGGAGAGCAATGAAGAGCTTATGACCACACAAAGTCAGCTGGAGGAGTCCTTGGAGATCATCTCTGACAGGGAACAGCAAATCAGGGCATTGATTGATAGTGCTCCGTTTCCGATTGCAGTATACATCGGCAAAGAGATGCGGATCCAGCGAGCAAATAAAGCGGTTATTGAAGTTTGGGGCAAAGGAGATGATGTAATTGGTAAAACCTATTTCGAGCTGTTGCCTGAGCTTAGGGATCAAAATATTTATCCGCAACTTGAGGCCGTTTATCACACCGGTATTCCATTTCATATCCGTAACCAACAGGTAAATCTGGTGATGGAAGGTGAGTTGAAAGAATTTTATTTCAATTATAGCTTCACTCCATTGCGGGATGAATTAGGCGAGGTTTATGGCATCATGAATACGGCTGCCGATGTTACCGATTTGTACATGGCAAAAAAACAGGTCGAATATAGTGAACAGAATTTCAGGAATATGATTTTGCAGGCCCCGGTAGCCATGTGCCTATTGCAGGGTCCGGAATTCCTCGTCGAGCTCGTCAATAATCCCATGGTCGAGATCTGGGGTAAACCGGTCGAAGAAGTGATCGGCAAGCCAGTTTTTGCGGCACTGCCAGATGCACGGGAACAAGGAC